>NZ_WEII01000037.1:0-46908 GCF_009183805.1 Bacillus sp. B2-WWTP-C-10-Post-4
AATATAATGTATTAATCCTAAAAGAAGGGAGGAATAGCCATGCAATTAGTTTGTTTTAAAATAGTAAGTGGTCAATATTTCTTATTTGTAGAAGGTATTCAAATTCCTGTACCAATTCCAGCAGTTGCTGCAGCTTTATTAATTGGTTTAGGAGTAATTCCACTTTGTTCTTAATGTAAAGAATTCGGACCATTCCTATCTTTCCATTGGAAAAGCCTCAAGTATATGAATACTTGAGGCTTTCTTTATATCAGAGAAAAAACACCTTACAGCGCTTGAAGATCTCCTGATTTAATTAATGCGGCCGTTACATCATCACCGAAAGTATTGAGACAGAATACTTGCTCGTCTACCTTATCCATCACTGTAGCTTCACCTATCTTGCCACTTTGAAGTTTAATAAAATAGTTATGTTCTTCTACAATTTTACTAAAATCTCTATTTGCCCATCTTTCAGTAATTGCTAATAGCTCTTCTTTGTTCTTGAAATTGTTTCCGTTTAGAATATTTCTTACTTTCTCTGCATTCTTTTTGGACATAGGGGTTGCTCCCTTTCCTTCACACGCTTTTACTTTTTGATGAGTCATGCTATGCATAGCTGAAATAACTTCTTCTTCAGTAGAAGTTACTGTAATGTGAAGTTGTGCATTTGAACCTTTCACTTCTGCTTCATTCGATAGTATGTCTTCTTTATTAACCTCTGCAAAAACATGGTCCTCACCCTTAAGCGGGACTTCAGCAAACTGTAATATTCCATAAGTCATACCAGTTGCAAGTACTACTCCCCCTATAATAGATGCTAGCCAATACTTTAGCTTCTTATCCATCTTCATTTCCCCCGTCTTCGTTTACATATCTTAACTAAAGAATACCATATTTAATTCCTTTTTATTGAAGAGTCTCTAATTTCTACTATTTAAAAATATTCTCATCGTCTAATGTAATACGATATAATCATTTTATAATACAAAAAAAATCATATTCTCATTCCCTATTTTTTTGGAGGTGATTGTCTTGAATAAAAACATCAATCTACTTCTTCAAATAATAATTGGAATTATAATTATGATTGCACCTATTCTCATAACAGGATCTATATACGATGTCACTAAATCATTTGGTGAACTATTAGTGGCAGAACTTATTATAAGAACACTTTCTCTCATTATTGGACTTTTAGTTATTAGCACAGCTTTGCATCGTTATTCTCAATAATTATTCATGTTCAAAAAATACAAATATTTTACATACCAATTCTTATGTATTAAGACATCAAAAACAAGTGTTACGAAAAAAATATAAAAAAGACATCTTTTTTAGGGAAAGATGTCTTTTTTATATAAACCTTAATGTGCGTTCTGTAAAACCCTCGCTGCCTTTACTCCCTTTTTCTCTTCTTTTAAAAATAACGATATGATAAACGCAACAATTATAAAGACTAGCCCAAGTGTAAATGCACCTTGGAATCCGGATGTTAAACCGTTTAACTTCTCTACTGGATCCATTGGATTTGCGGAACTTTCCATATAGCTAGCTGTTCCTGAAGACATTTTCGAAATAAAGATAGCTGTACCAATTGCGCCAGCTACTTGTTGCAGTGTACTAAACAGTGCTGTTCCGTGCGGATATAAATCTGGTGTTAATTGATTTAAGCCGTATGTTTGTGCTGTCATAACAAACATGAGTCCAACCATTAATACGCTATGCATGACAATAATTTGTACCATTGATGTATCAGGAGTAATGCCTTTAAATAAGAACATTGCTATCCCCACTAACACAATACCGGGAACGATAATAACTTTCGGACTAAATTTATCAAATAGTTTACCTGCGATTGGTCCCATTATGGCGCTAATAACACTTCCCGGAAGCATGATGATTCCTGATTTAAAAGCTGTAACGAGTAAAACTGTTTGCAGGAACATCGGTAATAAAGTCATCGTTGAAAATAACGACATCATCACAATGACGATTAATCCAACTGATAATGTAAACATCGGGACTTTAAATGCGCGTAATTCTAAAATTGGATTCTCAATTTTCAATTGTCGAAAGACAAAAATACATAATGAGATAAGCCCAACAAGTAAAGTGCCATACACTTTCGCATCGGGCCATCCTAAGTCACCTGATGCACTAAAGCTATACACAAGTCCGCCAAATCCGAGTGTCGATAAAAGGATAGATGGATAATCTACTTTTGGCCTTGTTAACTCTGAAACATTTTGAATGTACTTCATTCCAATCATAATGGAAATGATCACGACAGGAATAACAATATAGAATAACCAGCGCCAATTTAGTGAGTCTACGATTACTCCAGATAATGTAGGACCAATTGCCGGAGCTGCCATCATCACAAGTGCGATTAATCCCATTGTGGCACCACGTTTTTCAGGTGGACAAATGATTAAAATCGTATTCATTAATAACGGTGTAATTAATCCCGTCGCTACAGCTTGGACGATACGGCCGACTAATAAAACAGAAAATGTCGGTGCGGATCCCGCAATTAATGTACCAGCTAAAAACGTTACCATAGCGATCAAAAACATTTGTCTCGTTGTGAGCCATTGCTGAAGTAACGCTGTAATTGGAACTAAAACCCCAACTACTAACATGTACGCTGTAGAAAGCCATTGAATCGTTGAAGCTGTTACGCCAAATTCTTTCATTAATACTGTTAACGCATTACCAAGTAATGTTTCATTTAATAATGCAACCATTGCCCCTAAAAGTAATGCAATTAAAATAGGGGTATGTTTCATATTAGAAGTATCAACTTTGCCACTTGCTGGGCTCTTAGTTGTCATATTCATTTGCAAATTCTCCTCCTGTTTCTTACTAAAAAACTTTAAATACACCAGAACACATGTAATATAATATACATATGTAGATTAAAAAGGGAGAATCAATTTTCAGCCACTGTATATTTAATCTACAAAAAAGGAGAATTGTAGATGAACGATAATGAAAAACAAATTGATTTACGTATTAGACGTACACATAAATTACTATGGGATTCCTTATTTGAATTAATGACACAATCAAAACAGAAATATAGTACGATCACAATTAACCAAATATGTGAACGCGCGATGGTACACCGAACAACCTTTTATAAACACTTTGAAGATAAAGATGCTTTATTAGCATTTGGATTTAAACGATACAGCAAGATGATTGCTGAAATACCCGTTTCAGATCGATTAAGTAAACCATTTCAAGTAATGGAACAATTTCTACACCATGAAGAAATCGGTAAAATATTAGAAACGCAAATGTCTGATGAACAATTTATTAACCGGACACAGTATTTAAGTCACGAAACGAGAAAACAAGAAATAGAAGCGTTACATCAACTGCGCAAAAATCATACGATGCCAAATGATTTAATCATTGATTTTTATTCAGGGGCAATCACCTCATTAAGCGCATGGTGGTTTAAAAATGAAAGAAAAGTTTCTGCTGCTGAAATGGATAGGTACCTCCACCAACTTATTAACAGGGATATTTTTCAGTTTGAAGAGGAATAAGACTACACCTGTTCAATCATGCAATAAAGTGAAACTTTAATCAGTGGGGGGTTTTGTTCATCCCCCGCTGATTATCAGCCCTCACCAATCGGACTTTTACGGACAGCCCGACCCCCACCTAACTTCTTTGCTTCCACTGAATTTTGAGATGGGGGTCTTACTGCCCGTTAAAGCGGGATCAAATTGACCACAAAATAGGAATATGATATATTTTCCGTAGAATACTATATAAGTATGACATCAAATAAAATGGCATATAATAAAAAGAAGAGATGCGCTAACATCTCTTCCTTAACTGCTACCGTATAGGGTGGTGGTTATTACACGTTACTATTTTTTACGAAACCCACCCTTTTGCTTCCTACGGCGCGGAGTGGGGTTTTTGTTGTCCTTATCCAGAAGTTGCTTCCGCAAAAAATACGCTGAAACTTCACGTACAGTCGCTTTTACAAATTCTTTTACAAGGTCAAACAAAAACTCCATATTATCACCCCCTTTCCTTCCAAATGGAAAGAAGGGATAACCACCCACCCTCACAATATGCAGTTACATATATTTTATCAAATGATTGTAAAGATATTATGTAAACCAAACAAATGAAATTTCACATAGAAAAAAAGCCCTTCTAAACCGGGCTTTTCTATCACCATTATTTAGCGATCTTCTTCAAATCCGAACTTTCTATAACTGAAAGCATATTCACCTTTTATTAAGACGGACCATAACCAATAAAATGAGCAATTATAACTGCTATTAAACCGATTGAGTATTCAATTAGAATTAAAGGAAGAATCCACCTGGCCCACCTTGTCCATGAAATTCCTGCAATTGCTAATCCAGCCATTAGCGTACCACCTGTCGGAAAAATAATATTTCCAATACCATCCGCGAATGAAAAGGATAATACAGCTGTTTGGCGTGTAATGTCCAATAAATCTGCAAGTGGCGCCATGATAGGCATTGTCAACATTGCATGACCACTACCTGATGCTAAAATAAAATGAATCGCTACTTGGAAGTTGTACATTCCAACAACACTTAAAAAAGGAGAAATATGTTCCATTCCTTCCGACACTTGATACAGTAGTGGGTCTATAATATGCCCTTGATTCAAGACAACTAAAATAGCGCGTGATACACCAATAATTAAAGCTCCCCCGATTAAAGATGCCGATCCTTGTGTAAAAGATTCTACTGTATCATCAAGAGATATCTTGCCAAGAATTGCAATGATTATAGTTAAAATAATAAATAAGGCTGCAATTTCTTTTATATACCACTCGTACTTAATAACACCAAATACAAGAATAATATAATTGATTAAAAAGGCCGTTAATATCCATTTATGTCTTTTTGTTAACTCTACTTTCGCTGTTAATAGGCTGTCTTGCTCATTTGTATCGAATTTTCCGTAAATTCCGCTTGCAGGATCCCTCTTTACTTTCATCGCATGACGATAAACGAATGTAACCGCAATTACATATATGACTACGAATAAAACGAGGCGGAACCCCATCCCCGAATACATAGGAAGACCCGCTATCCCTTGCGCAAGCCCAACTGTAAACGGATTCATAATTGCCGTTGTAAATCCAACAGACGCTCCTACTAGTACCATCGCAGTTCCTGTTATCGTATCAAATCCAACCGCAAGAGCTAGCGGAATAAATAAAGGTACATACACTAAAGCTTCCTCCGCCATTCCCATTAATGATCCGCCAAGCGCAAAGAACAGCATGATAATAGGAATCATTAACTTTTCACGGTTAGCAAGTTTTTTTGCCATCGTTGAAACAAGAGCCTCAACTGTACCGGATGCCTTTAATACACCAAAAAAACCCCCAATAATAAGAATAAAAAAGATAATATTAGCAGCTTCTACCATCCCTGTAGGAATAGATTTTACCGTATCAAAAAATCCAAGTGGCGTTGATTCAATCCATTTAAATGAATTTGGATCTACTGTTGTATACCCATTTTTTTCAATCTGTTCATATTTTCCGGCCGGCAATATATGTGTAATAACAGCTGCAATAACTAGCAAGACAAGTAACATTGCAAATACGTTTATTTTCCATTCTTTTCTTTCCTTTTTTTCTTCTGGCTCGAATGAAACTGCCTTCTCTGATACTTGACTCATATACCAATCCCCTTTGCAATAAAGTGAAACTTTGATCAATGGGGGGGTCGTTCATCCCCCACTGATTATTACTTTTCCGGGCAGCCGGCAGTCTGGTTTCCCCACAACCATGACATACCAAGCTATCCACCAATTCTTTTATTTATAACACGCTATGATTTAACTACCTTTTTACTAATTTCATTTACAAATTGGTTAAATAAACGCTGCTGCAAGACATCTTTTTCCGACATCATTTCTGGATGCCATTGAACGGCTGCTACATAACGATGAGCTTTCGATTCAATAGCCTCTATTACACCATCAAAGGACCATGCGCTCGCCTCAAAATCTTTCCCCAGTGTTTTCACTGCTTGATGGTGAAAAGAATTAACCATTAAAGATTTTTGGCCAATAGCCTCATAAATTTTCCCCTCTTCCAGAAGATCTACAGAATGAGAGCCTTGCCATTTACGGAACTGCTCCCGAGCATGGAAATATTCTGGTCCCATCTCGTGCTCTAAGTCTTGATAAAGAGAGCCACCAGCTGCAACATTTAATACCTGTAATCCTCGGCAAATTCCTAAAATAGGAATATCTTTTTCTAAAGCCTGCTTTGCCAAATTTAATTCAAAATTATCTCGTTCTTCCTCTACAGTGCCTATATATGATTTTGGAATATCACCGTAATAAACTGGATTGATGTCCGCGCCACCAGCCAATAACAATCCATCTAATTGATTAAGTGTGGACTCAATTTGATCAACTTCCTCAATTGGAAGTAGAACAACCGTTGCACCTGCCCTTTGAAGTGAACGGATGTAGTCATAAGAAAAGAGAGCCATATCTTGACCTGGTAGCCCTCGCAAGCCCTCCTTCCCTATTTCACTATGATCAACATAATACCCAGTAACACCAATTAGTGGTTTCATTTTCTCTCACCTCATAATTTAAATGGTTTCGTTGTCTTTCTCTGCTGAAATTGTATACTCTTAACCTCCCTTTTCTAGCAAGTGGTAAAGAATTAAATATGTAAATTACGACTCTACTCATTTCATTATTTCTTTACACACCATTGATACAAGCAAATATCGTGCCAACATTAAAATTAAAGTGATTATTTACATATTTTTAAATATTTTGTCGTTTTATCGGTGTTTACTATGCTGAAATGTATTATAATTGGTTATTAATTGGTTACATAATGACCAATTAATAACCAACTTTAGACCAATTCCATTCAACTAAAGAGGTGCTCTATGAACAAATTTGAAACCAACCACATTGTATTGATCACCGTTTTAAAAGAAACACGAAAAGCCCTACATCAACAACTAACGGAGATGGTAGGTGATCTCATAGATATCGAAAGTTTTTCTGTAGAAGAAAGTATTCCAAAAGTATTTCATTCTACATTAATTGTGTTACCTAATACATTTACGATAGAAACGGTGAAAGACTTTATTGGGGAAAACTGCGAAGTAATAATAGCAAAACGAACATTAAATTATGAAAACGTAGACCAGCTTTTATTTTTACCAGAAGGAACACAAGCCCTATATGTGAATGATAATCATGAAACAGTATACGAATCAATTGAAACGATGCGTCAATTAGGGCTGAACCATATTGAATATGTCCCATACTATCCTGGAAAAACGAATATACAAATGAACAAGCTCGCAATCACACCTGGCGAACTTGAAATTATCCCTGATTTTGTAGAAAAAGTAATTAATATTGGTCATAGATTAATAGATATTACTACAATCATGTCCATTCTAGATCGGTTTCATTTAATGGAGGAATCAGGTAACCACGTTTCTGAGAGATACTATCGAAAAATAGTAGATTTAACAAAGAATTTAGCTAAAGCTCATCGACAACTTCATCAAGTTATTGATGGTGTTGGTGATGGCATACTAGCTATTGATTATGAAGGAAGAATTGTTGTCTTTAATGAATTCTTAGAAAGCATGCTGAAAATAAAAAGTAAAAACGCTATTGGTCATCCGATTGATGCCATTATTGATAATATTGATTTAGTAAACTTCATCCTTTCAAATAAGCAACAAGAAAGCGGAATATTTGTTGTAAACGGCTTGGATGTAATAGTGGAACGTCTACATATAAATGATCAATCAATTATTGTTACTTTCAGAAATGCCCTTAAGACCATCGGATTTGAACGGAAATTGAGAAAAGAATTTGTCAAAAAAGGTTATGTAGCAAAATACAATTTTCATAACATCGTTGGGATTAGCTCTACGATCCAAGACACGAAACAAATTGCCAAAAGGTTAGCTAAGACTGATTTAACTGTATTAATTGAAGGTGAAAGTGGTACTGGAAAAGAGTTGTTTGCAAGTGCTATTCATAATGCTTCCCAGCGAAATAGCGGCCCTTTTCTTGCCGTTAACTTCAGTGCTTTATCGGATGATTTAGTCGAGAGTGAATTATTTGGTTATGAAGACGGAGCGTTTACCGGAGCAAAAAAGGGCGGGAAAATGGGACTATTTGAACAAGCAAATGGTGGCACTATTTTTTTAGATGAGATTGGAGATATTAGCCTGAAACTTCAAGCACGACTACTTCGAGTATTGCAGGAAAAAGAGATTATGCGTGTTGGCGGAAGCCAAATTATCCCGATAGACGTCCGAATTATTGCAGCAACCAATAAGGATCTACTGAAAATGATTCAAGAAAATATGTTTAGAGAAGACTTATACCATAGGCTTAAAGTACTCTTTATACACCTTCCCGAATTAAGGGCGCGCCGAAATGACATTGAATTATTAGCTAAACATTTTGTCGCACTATCGGACCCTAAAGTCAAAATTGAACAAGAACTAATTGAAGAACTGCAAGGATATCCATGGTACGGAAATGTACGAGAACTTAAAAATACGATAGATTATATGCTTGCTGTCCGTACCGGAAACCAAATAACAAAAAATGATTTGCCTAATCAACATTATTTTCAAAAGCCTCCACATAAGAAAACAAATAGCGATCAGGCAGAAAATATTAAACCCTTTTCTTCAAATTCAAACGCTCTTGATCAAGAATCACTTTTCATCCTTACCCTTATCATGAATTATGAAGAAAAAGGAAAGGCAATCGGACGAAGAATTATTTCTGAAAAGAGCCAAGAAGTCGAAATGAAATTAACTGAGGCACAGGTTAGACACCGATTGAACTTCCTGAAGATGAAAGGGTATGTGGAAATAAAAAAAGGTAGAGCAGGGATTCATTTAACAAGAAAAGGGTTGGAGATTGTACGTAGTCTTTAGTCAAGGTTCGGATTTTCAGGTACATAGAGGCTGTTTTATAAACAGCCTCTTTTTTTTATGGAATAAAACGTCGATAAATTTAAGTTAAAAATATTCAGAATTAATATTAAAATGAATAATGGGGATAGGGGTATGGGCTTATAAAATTTATACATAACGAGGGAATAGAAATGAAACTACAATTAAAAGCGGATTTAATGTTACTACTAGTTACATTTTTTTGGGGTGCATCCATCCTACTTACAAAACTTGGACTTGATGGCATAGAAGAATATAATTTAATCGCATTACGATTTATTATCGCTTTTCTTTTATCAGGTTTAATATTTTACAAACATTTATTTAAGATCGATTTTAAAACTGTAAAATATGCATTTATACTCGCTTCTGTCTTATTTATCGTTTACATTTTCGCGACTTTCGGTACAAAGTATACGAGTGTTTCTAATGCTGGTTTCCTACTATGTCTCACAGTCATTTTCATTCCAATATTATCAGCTATATTTTTAAAACACATTCCGGAAAAGAAAGTGATAGTAGGGATCATTTTAACGATAATAGGAATCGGCTTATTAACATTAACGAGCGAATTCAAAATCGGTAACGGCGATATATTTTGCATACTGTCTGCACTGTTTTATGCGATCCACGTCATCATTACTGGAAGTGTAACGAAACATGTGAATTCCATTGCACTTGGAGTAGTGCAACTCGGCTTCGTCGGCCTATTTAGTCTTATTTTTTCATTCATTATCGAAACGCCAAAACTGCCTAGCACAACCAACTCATGGCTCATCATTCTAGCCTTAAGCATATTTTGCACCGCAGTCGCATTCATCGTGCAAGTTATTGCCCAGCAATACACGACGCCTACACATACAGGACTTATCTTCTCATTAGAACCTGTCTTTTCCGCAGGCTTTGCTTTCGTCTTCACAGGTGAAACGCTGACAGGAAAAGGATACTTAGGGGCTACGCTTATATTGTTGAGTGTGCTAATTGCTGAGTTAGATTTTAAGAGTTTGTTGAGGTCTAATTATAAGAAGAATATAGAATAAACATTTCACTATGATCAATAAACATACCCCAGAAAAATATGAGTTTATATTATTTTCATTCTCTTCACTTAGATTTTCTTTTTAGATGCTATCTTCAAACAAGGTAGCATCTAAAAAATGTTAAAAGGAATCTCTCCTTAGTATCTTCTTATACTTGATGTAGTTTGCATACTTGACCTTTTCTACGTTCTTTAATTACTTACTGAATATAGTCATACAGATTTTTCGCTAACAATAAACAAGTTACTGTAATGAAAAGGGCACGAACATACCCGCTTCCTTTTTTTATAGCAAATTTGGAGCCAACAATCCCTCCAGCAATTTGAGCAATCCCCATTATAAAACCATATGCATAGTTTACTTGCCCTACATACATAAACATCAACAATGCACCAACATTACTTCCTAAATTAAGAAGCTTCGCATTACCTGCTGCTTTTAAAAAATCATATCCAATAAATAAAAGAGAAAACATTAAAAACGAGCCTGTTCCAGGACCTAGAAATCCATCATAAAAACCAATAGCAAAAACAAAGAAAGTAAAAATAATGACGTGTCGACCAGACAATTTCTTATGAGTGGAAATACTACCCCAATCCTTTTTGAATATCGTATAAATAGCGACCGCACCAAGCATAATCAACATCAATGGCTTCAGTACTTCTGGATTCATTAAATGAACGGTCCATGCCCCTATTATGGAACCTATGAAAGTGAGCGGAACTAATTTAAACGCCGATTTCAAATCAAGATTACCAGAACGATAAAACACAATATTACTAGTTGCACTTCCCATTGTCGACGCTAGTTTATTCGTAGCTACTGCACTTGCTGGATTCAGTCCTGTAAATAATAAAGCTGGTAAAGCAATGAGTCCACCACCACCTACAACTGAATCAATAAATGCAGCTACGAATCCAAAAACAATCAAAATCATTAATACAGATGGGTCTAAATAAAAATCCATACTATTAACCTCCCCTTTAGTCACTATTCGAATAGTAACTAATAATTTGCTAAATGTAAACAGTTATTGTAACGTTAAAATATAAAGTGAAACTTTAATCAGTGGGGCCACTGATTATTAGTTGACCCAATCGGGCTTTTACGGGCAGCCCGACCCCCACCTAACTTCTTTGCTTCCGCTGAATTTTGAGGTGGGAGTCTTACTGCCCGTTAAAGCGGGATAAAAGCAAACATCGGAGGACGAAAAAAGTGGACTACATAGTGCAACAGCTTAAAAAAATTGGTTTCAATGAATATGAAGCTAAATCTTATGTATCTCTTGTTAAACAAGGGCCTGTCACAGCCTACCAAGTGAGTAAGGATTCGGGTGTCCCAAGAGCGCGAATTTATGAGATTTTAGGTAACCTTGTAGAAAAAGGAATTGTCATGAAGGAAGAAATAAATGACACCACTCGCTATTCACCTCTACCTGTTGAAATCTTTTTACAGAAGGCGCAAACAGAATGGCAGTCTACTTACGAAGGAATAAGTGATTCATTAAAAAAACTAGAAACTTCCGAGGAAAAAACGGATAATCGAGTGATTACTTTAAAAGACAATCAAACAATCATTAGCTATTGTCAGGCATTAATAAAAAAAGCAGAACGACGTATTGTCATTTCAATGTGGGATGAGATGTATGAAGCGTTAAAAGAAGATCTATCTGAAGTAGCTGATAAAGTTACAATACAAGGTATTACCCTGCATGTTGAAAACCCAATTAAAAATCTAGAAGCCCATCGTATAACACCTTATACAGAAACCTTGTCTACAGAACATTGGTTTATTGTATCGATAGATTCTAAAGAGATGATTTATGGACCATCACTTGAAGAGCGTAATATTGCTTTTTATACAGATGACCCCGTTCATATATACTTATTAGAGGATTATGTATGGCATGATGTTTTAGTAAATCGACTCGTCCGACGTAGCCAAGATGACTTGCAGCAATGGATTACTGCAGAGAGAAGATCTTTCTTTATGGGGAAATGAGGAACATATTCAAGAGCAAACCAAAAGATTTGCGTATTAAACCTAACAACTTCTCCGTACAAAAATAGCCGACTATTATATAATAAATATTCGGCTATTTTTGTATAAATTTATACAGAGGCTGCCATTACCCCAGCGATTAATGAGATAAACGCTTCTCCCACTCTTTTACCTTTTCAATTGTTACATCTAATTTTTTAGCTATTTCTTCTACACTCATTCCTTTAAAGAGCATTCCAGCTGCCGAAAGTGCTTTATCAATTTCTTCTTGCTTCTCTTGCTCATATAAACGACCTACTTTTGTCATCCGTAACCACTCCTTTACCTTTTTCGCGTAGTCTTCATCAATAAATTTATCTGTAGCTACAAGAATCCCAGCAATAACTTGAATTTGTTCTTGCTCATCGGAGATACACTTTGCTACTTCTATCGTTTTTTCAATTAAAATTTGTCTTTTCTCTCTACTATGCATAAGTGGTACAAGTATTAATTTCATGGTTTCTTCATCCGTCAAAGATTTTCCTTCTTCCATTTTTCTAATAATCTTTTGAAGAATGGCATCACCATTGTATTCATTTAGTAAAACCGCTTTAGAATTTAAACGTATACTACATACATCTATTTCTTCTATAGGATTCATTACCTCACTTGTATAAATAACTACGATTCGAATATCCGGTAACTCTTTCCTCTTATTATAGTAACGATACATAATTTGATTCGCATAATCCATATACTTCAAATGGTTTTCGAGGAAACGGGTATTACTTTCATACTCTAACATTAAAATTGAACCATCTTCCATTTCAAATAAAGTATCTGAGCGCCTTTGATCTGCACGAACTCTCGAAAATTCATTTAGCAACAATTCTTTTATTCTTGGATAACCTTTTAACCCATATGCTTCAAGCCCTTTATCCCTATAACATTCACTTAAAAACTTCATCAGAATATCTTTATTATGATAAGAAATATCATTCCCTGCCAATAGCTAATCCCCCTTAACTATTAGTTACCATTTTCTTTATTATATAACTTATAAAATTAGCGTTACAACTTTGGTTCACATGCACATGCTATTTTCAAAACACCTTCCTCTCACTACTTCTCCCTCTCCACAAACCGCCCAAACTCCTTCAAAAACCTCAGCTTAAAACTCCCCACAGGCCCATTCCGGTGCTTTGCCACATGAATCTCCGTCATCTCTTTCTGCTTCGTTTCCTTATCGTAATAATCTTCGCGATACATAAGCATAATGACATCCGCATCTTGCTCAATTTGTCCCGTCTCTCTTAAATCAGATAAAAGCGGACGCTTATCTTGCCGCGACTCTACAGAACGAGATAACTGTGATAACGCTACTACACAAACATTTAACTCACGTGCTAATACCTTAAGCTTACGAGAAATCTCACTAATCTCTTGAAATCGATTGCCCTTATGCTTCGAATCGCCTGTAATAAGCTGCAAATAATCTACAATGACTAAAAGCTTTTTATCACCGTGTTTCCTCTTTAACTTACGAGTTTGCATCCAAATATCTTGTACCGTAACGCCTGCATTGTCGTAAATCTCAAATGGCAACTCACCAATCTCCGCAAACGCCTTACTTACCTTCTCCCAATCTTCCATCGCAAAACGATGCTTCGGATTTTTCAGCCTACCTCCTGACACTTCGCCTACGCAAGAAGCCATCCTTTTTAACAATTGCTTACTACTCATCTCTAACGAAAACAATCCAACCGCCGCTCCAGACTTCGCCGCATGCAGTCCAACATTAAGCGCAAACGCAGTCTTCCCCATAGAAGGACGCGCACCAAGAACGACAAAATCACCTTCCTGCAATCCGCACGTCATTTTATTTAACGATGTATAACCAGTCTCAATACCAGTAATCTCCTTTACATCTTGATGAAGCTCCTCATACAAATCAACTAACGCATCCTTCAAATCAAACTCACATACAGAGTCTTTCTCCTCTAACTCACAAAGTGCCGTAATCGTCTCACCGATAACTTTCTCACTCTTCTCCGCAATAAGACGCTCCCCCATCTTGTGCCCGAGAACACCAGCCTGATACATTTTCCAGGCACCTCGAACAAGCCCCTCATAATAAGAGAAGTTGGCAGTTGTAGGCACACTATCCATTAACCCTATAAAATACTCCATTCCCCCGATCCCCTCTAAAAACTTCGGATCTACCCTAGAAATGAACGTCACAAGATCAATCGGTTGCCCCTCTTCTTCCATTTTTCGCATTAACTGAAATATAGACTTATGCACTGACAGAGAAAAATACTGCTCCGTCAAACGGCACTCCTTAATAAGCTCTCCATCAAGTAATAGAGAACCTAACACCGTCTTTTCCGCCTCCACATTTTGAATACTCATGGACGCCACCCGCGCTCCGCTAAAAAGCGCTGCAACTCCTCCTCAGATGGCGCATTCTTCTCCCACTCCTCACACCTCGCCAAAAACTCCTCCGTCTCCCCCGTACTAACAGACAACTCCTTCTTCCGAAACTTAGCCGTATCCGCCTCAACCTCACACACTTTCGTAAACCCTTTCCCGTGCCATCCTCTCAAAATCCCCTTCACATAAGCAATCGTCCGCTTATTATTCTCAAACGCAATTTGAAGCGCCTTCAGCACAAGATCCTCAGACAAATCATCCATCCACGCACTCAGTTCCTCCACAGTATGAGGAGACAAACTACCAAAATGTTGCTCATAAAAAGAAAACACACGACTTCCCGTTTCTTCCTCTATAACCTCTTCTTCCGCCTCTGTCTCCTCACAAACTGGCTCAACATCATCCACAGCCAAATCACTCGGTATACCGAAATGCGCTAAAAGCATCGGAACATTCAGCTCCTCCTCTACGCACTTCTGAAGAAACATATGTACAAACTCCTTATTCTTCACACCCTTCAGCTCACGAAGCACACACTTCTCCACATTCGTATTCGTCACAGGGTTATAACGAAGCCAATTCAAAACGAATAACTCCCGTGTATCCGCATCATACAGAATCTTCCCATAATCAATGAAGCGCTGCACAAGCTTATCAACAGTCTCCCGATTATAACCCGTCTCCATCTCAGCTAACCGCTTCGGAAAAGGAAAAATCCCGCACTGCGTCGTCTTCGAACAAGTTAATAAATAAACATAAAAATACCGCTCCTCCGGCGTCAAATCCAAAACAAAATCATCCTGCCAAAAATTCACCTGCACATTACGATACACCGCCATCAAAGTTCCTCCCGTCTCCGTTCAAATGTAAAAACCTCTTCATAATATATATGGGAGGATGGCCGGGTTTTTGGCGTGTTATTTCAAATTTTTTTTCGACTCCTACTACGGTGTTTGTTGGTGTTTTTGTTTTGTTGTGTTTTTTCTTAGTGATTTATTACTTGGTAGGGGCTTGTAAGGGGCTTAGGAGGGGCTAGTTATCGGTCTACTTCGATTAGAAAGACCCATCTCCACATTCTACTTAAACCAATTAAATGAATCCACAAATCTAATAAAAAACATATTAAATTCCAATAAAAAAGACCATATCAAAAGCATACTCCGATGTCATTTTGATACAGCCCCATCTATATTCGCTTAATAATTTTAGAAACATAAAGATATTAAAAATTTAATATACCTACAAAACATTACCGTCCTTTATATAATCATAGATCTTATTATCAATTGATTTCTCCATAATCATATTCATCGTAACAACAGGTAGTTCTTTTCCATTTTTATCTTTCATTTCAGTTTGTTCTACACTTGCTTTATCAGGTGTCGCTTTTCCTAAATAGTAAAAGTCGCTTCCCTCGTCATCATCTTTTTTCACAAAAATATGGACGTCAATATTATTTTCTTTAGCATCAATAATTGTTTGAACTTCCTTTGATTTTAATGTTCTATTACTTCTTGTATACCATTTAAGAACATCTTGATTAAGGAATTCATCACCGTAGTCCACACTGGATTCTACCTCATCATTTTTATGGTATGTGATAAATATTGGACAAGTATAGTACTTTGTCTTATAACCATACATAGTTGAGCTCTCGTCATTATGCCAATTTAAAAGTTTACACACATCTTTTCTTGAGTATTTTTTATATACAGTAAGGTTACTATCACACTCATAGTTTTTGCTCTTTTTCCTTGCACTTTTAATAATGTCCATAACCATACGCTTAAAGTATTGATTTTGTTCTAAGCTTTTTCGGATAGAATCATTAAACATATACATCTTATCGTCCTGTAAAGAGAGAATTGGCTTTTCTCCATATTTCTTTTGACTGTTTTGTGAGAAAAACTCTAATTCAAAAATTCGTTGTACTGAAGTAATCGTTTCATCATCTGTTAAGCAATTAGATTCTTCAAGTTGTTTTATATACTCATCCTTATCAACTTTTTCTTGCTTTAATAATAAGTCTAACAAAACGATTTCGTTTTTACGTTTTCCATTCAATACTTCCAATGAAAACATCGTTAAAACTTTATTTTCGTACTCTGTTAATGCAGGGACATCTTCTTTCATTTTCAATAAGAACTGATAATAGTTCGAATATCCTTCTGCAAGTACAACTGGATCAATAGAATGGTTTACTATAAAGTCATATAGATATGGAGTTCTTCCTATTCTATTTTTCAACTCAGCAAAAGCTTCCTTCAATACTTTCATTGCTGTTAAATTACTATTGTTAATCGCTTTAAAGATCTGCTTTTTCGCTATCTCTTCAAAGTTAACTGTTGAAATACCTTTAATATAACTCGTGTCATTTGTATATCTACGTATATTATCTTTATTTTGTGATCTATCTCCTGAAAGGGCAATCGGAATTAAATAGTTATTTTTATAGTTTCCAATAAAATCAATAATCGTAACAAAATCTTTCGAATCGTGTTTTCGAAGTCCACGCCCTAACTGCTGTATAAAGATAATGCTTGATTGAGTTTGTCTCAACATAACAACTTGGTTCACACTCGGAATATCAATACCTTCATTAAAAATATCTACTGTTAAAATATAATCCAGTATGCCATTTTCTAATTGATTCACCCGCAGTTCTCTTTCCTCTTGGGAATGATCGCCGGTTAATGCAAATGTGCGAAAACCTCTATTATTTAAGGCATGTGATAATTGTTCTGCCTCATCTTTTCGGCTGCAAAACATTAGTCCTGTTACTTTCTCACCAGAAAAACCATAATATTTTACTTTTTCAACTATATGATCTACTCGTTCTTCCGTAACAAGTTTAGATAAAACAGTAGTGTCATCTATCTTTTTACCATTATATTCAAAATCAGTTACTCCAAAATAATGGAAAGGACAAAGCATATCTTCTTCAAGTGCTTCTTGCAATCGAATTTCATAAGCAATGTTGTAATCAAATAGCTCATAAATATTAAAATTATCTGTACGTTCAGGTGTAGCGGTCATTCCCATTAAAAATTTCGGTTTAAAATAATCAATAACTCTATGATAAGAACCAGCACCTGCTTTATGAACTTCATCTATTAAAATATAATCAAATAACCCAGGATCAAATTGCTGTAAATTTTCTTCTTTTGAAATGGTTTGGATCGTCGCAAATAAATATTTAGCATTTATTTGTTTATTTGACCCTGATAAAATTCCAAAGTCCTCATCTATCCCACCAAGAACTTTTTGAAAATCGGATTTCGCTTTATTTAATATTTGCTCTCGGTGAACAATAAATAACATCCGTTTAGGTGCAAAATTTCTGACATCAAATGCTGAAAGATATGTCTTCCCCGTTCCTGTTGCAGAGATAACTAAGCCTTTTTCTTTTCCGGCGTCTCGAATAGCTTGTATTTCTTGTAACGCAGCTTGTTGCATTTTATTTGGGGTAATTTTCAAAGCTTCTTCAATTGAATTGTGATATTGACCAGGTAATTCTATAACTCGATCTAGTAACTTATTTTCTGCAGCTTGCTCATATATTGTTTCGTAATTTGCAATCAACTCTTCGGTTAATACTTGAGAATGCTCCCAAACTTCTTCAAATTGGTTTTTAAAATGCTGTACAATCTCTCCATCTTCATGCGATGTTAACTTAACGTTCCATTCATAGTTTACCTTCAAAGCATGTGCAGTTAGATTTGAACTACCGACAATTAATGAACAATGTGTTTTATTATCAAATATGTATCCCTTTGAATGAAAACCAGATAAATTTGTTAATCTTACTTCTACATTTTCAAGTTTCATTAACTCTCTAAACACTTTTGGTGTATTAAAGTTTAAGAATGTAGATGTTAATATACGTCCTTTAACCCCTTTTTGTTTAAGATCAAGGAAATGTGATTTTAAAGTCGCTAGCCCGCTTTCTGTAATAAAAGCTACTGAGAAAATAAAAGATGTACTATTTTCTAGCTCCTCCAATAATGAGCTTAAAACATGTTCATGTTTTTTCGTATTGTTTACTAATAATTTCGGATTATATATTCCAGGATGATTATGTTTTTGATCAATAAACCCTTTATATAAAGATCCCTCTAATTTTTGAATAAAATTCTCCATATGATCACCATTTATGACAATTTTTTATATTAATTGTATTACTCACTGATTTAAAGTGCAAATTTATTACAAATATAAAAAACTATCCGTATAAAACGAATAGTTTTTTTCAAATTACTTTACAATCGATTCTTTTGATAATTTCTCAATAGTCGGGATATCCGCAGGTGCCCACTCTAAAGCTGCTAGTTCATTCGGATATAACCATTTAATTGCTACGTGCTCAGTTAGAACCGGACTTCCTTCAACAAGTTTACAATAGAAAGTTTTCAAATGAACAATACCAAAATCATACTCATAGGCTGTATAATCAATTTGCTCACCAATCTGCACGCTACAATGCATTTCTTCATCAATTTCACGCTTTAACGCCTCTTGAGGTGTTTCTCCCTCTTCTATTTTCCCACCTGGAAATTCCCACATAAGAGGTAGCGATTTAGATGGTCCTCTTTGTGCACATAAAATTTTCTCATCTTGAACAATTACTGCTCCAACAACATAAATATTTTTCTTCATTATGTCCTCCTTAAATCTCACAGAAACTCTATACTTTATGTTTCCACACTTTATAGACTGAAAAATGCCTTTTATATCTTTTAACGACTAATATATTTTTAATCAGTAAGCTAGATTTTATCTATCCCTATCTAGCCCTTTTAATACAATTAGCCTAACACTCTCATCTCTTTTATATTATATAGAAGTAACTACAAAAATAAAGCCTGATTGAATACTTCCCTCTTAAGCCTCTTTTTTCACCATTTCCTCATACCTAAAATGACACTCCTCCAAAAACCCCCTACTCTCCCCACTATCCTTATAAAAACTCTCCCACCCCCACTCCCTCAAAATCCCCTTCCAACTCTCACTCTCCACCATCTTCTTAATCACACCATCCCAATAAGCAACCTCTTCCTCCGTCATATCTTTTGGGCCCATAATGCCTTTCCAGTGCTGGAAGATGACGTTGATTCCTTGTTCTTTCCATGTTGGGATTTCTGGTAGTCGGTCTAGCCGTTTTGGTGCGGATACGGCTAGTATTTTTATTTTGCCGGCTTTGTATTGTTTTTCGGCTTCGGATAGGGTCATGGTTGCGGCGCTGATTTGTTTGTTCGTTAGGGCGTTTATGATTTTTTCTTTGTTTTCGTAGACGAAGAATTGTAGTTCGGCAGGGTTTATGCCGAATGCTTTGCTTACTTGTACGAATGATAGGTGATCGTCGTTTCCTAGGCCTGGTGCAACGCCGATTTTGAAGTTTTTCTTGTTTTGTTTTAGTTGTTCCATTAGTTGTTTTGCGTTTTCTATGTTTGATTCTTTCGAGACGACAACGACTTCCCAGTCCGATGCAAGTGTTGCGAGCGGCGTGAAGTCTTTATATGTTAGTTTACTGTGGCCTAGTAGGTTGTTCGTTATGAGTAAGCTTGAGTTAATCGCTAGTACGTGACCGCCTTTTTGTTTCGTATATTTCCATCCGACATCACCGCTGCCACCTACTTTGTTTGTAACAATGATTGGTTTTGTGAAGATTTTTTCTTCTGTTAGCGTTTTTTGCATCGCTCGTGCCGTTAAGTCCCATCCTGCTCCTTGAACGTTTGGTGCAACGATTTCTACTTCTTCTATGTTCACTTTATTCTTTTTCTTTTTTTCTACAGAACAACCAGCTATTACTCCTGTCATGATCCATATACATAGTAATAATCGTTTTTTCATAGTCCTCGTCCTATGCGATATTTCCGTTCTGGTCGTCCGATGATGCCGTATGTGTATTCTACTGTGCATTCGCCGGTCGCTACTAAGTATTCTAAATATCTTCTTGCGGTTGTTCTGGAGGCACCCATTTGTTCTCCCATTTCTTCTATTGTAATGCCCTCTTCGAATCCTTTTATAATCCCTTTCACTTTTTGCAGTGTTAACGGATCCACACCTGTCGGTAAGTTTTTTATGTCTTGTGTTTGCGAAATGCCGAAGAAGTTATCGATGAGTGCTTGATTCACTTCATTGTTACTATGTAATAATTGTTTCTTTCTTTTATAGTCTTCAATTGTGCGGACGAATTTTTCTAACGTGACCGGTTTTATAAGGTAGTTGCTTACGCCGTTTCGAATTGCTTTTTCTAGCATATGGTTTTCATTTGCCGCCGTAACCATAATGACGTCAACGTTTGGAAAGTCGGCATGGATTTTCGGCAGTAAGTCTGTTCCGATTCCGTCTGGTAAATAATTATCTAATAGAAGTAAATCGATTTCTTCCCTTTGTAGTAGTTCCATCGTTTCTTTCGCGTTCAATGCCTTTCCAATCACTTTTACGTCCTTTATTTTTGATAAAAACTCTTCCTGAATTTGCGCGACGCGGAAATCATCCTCTGCAATTGCAACCTTCAACATATGCCCATCCCCCTGTTTGTCATGTACTTTCTCTCAATGTTTTCGGAAGGTAAATTGTAAAAATCGCTCCCCCATTTTTCTCGTTTTGAATTTCAATTGTTCCCTCTAGTACATCTACCATTTCTTTCATGTTTGCTAGTCCGTAACCACGATCATTTCCTTTCGTTGAAAACCCTTTTTGAAAAATGGTCGTGATTTTTTCTGCCGGTATCCCAGCTCCACTATCTATCACTTCAAATACAATGTCGTGCCCAATATCCGTAACGAAGAAGGAAACTCTCTTTTCCTCTCGTTCACTCACCGCATCAAATGCATTATCGATTATGTTTCCAAGGATCGTAATAAGGTGTGATACTTTTATATTGTCTGGTAACGGATGAAGCGCACTATCTCCTTCAATATGAAAATCAATTTTCTTCTCAGATGCTGTTCCGATTTTTCCTAATAAAATTGCTTGTACTTTTGCATCATGAATTTGATGGAATAAAATATGATTTTGGCTTTGATGAATATTAGATTCTTGCTGGATAAATTCAATCGCCTCTTTGTAATGTCCTAACTGAAGTAATCCTGATAAAACGAAAAGCTTATTTGTAAATTCATGTGTTTGAGCGCGTAAGTCCTCAGAATACTTTCTTACCTCAGATATTGTGTTCACAAGGTTTTGCAGTTCTGTTTTATCTCTAAAACTACATACAACTCCTACCGTACTGTTATTTTCAAGTATCGGTGTCATGTTTAAAATAAACACTTTATCTTGAAACGCGATTTCTTGATCGTTTTCTAGCACTCTTTCCATATTAAATTCCGGTAAAACTTTTGAAATGTGCTGCTGCATATAATCACCATTTACATGTAGCATTTCTTCTGCCGAGGTGTTCATCATCGTAATAAAACCGTTTTGATCAATAGCTATAATTCCTTCTTTTATAGATAGTAATATCGCACTTCTTTCATGGTATAGCGCTGCGATTTCATTCGGCTCTAAACCGAGTGTATCTTTACGAATGCTACGTGCTAAAAGAATGCCACCAACAATTCCAGCTAGTAATACAGCTAAGGAAAAGAGTATAATTTCTTTCGTTCTACTCAATATGTTAGATTCAATGCCTTTTATTAAAAACTCTACTGTCACAACGCCTACTACTTGATCGTAATCTCCGTTATGAACAATAATGGGTGCTTTCGCCATTAAAACTGGACCGCTTGTACCATTTCCTTCGAGCGTATAATAACCACCAAAAGTGAGTGCCTCATAGTTATATGAATTGTTACTCTTTGTTCCAATCAACTCAGAATTAGAATGTGAATACATAACCCCATAACGATCTTCTATAATTACATAATCTGCACCAGCTTGCTCCCGAACTTGTTCCGCAATGGATTGAATCGTATTTTTATGCTCGTTATTTTGAAAAGCATCTTTTATAGCTGGCATAAAAGAAAGCGACTTCGCTGTTTGTAGTGCTAGCTGCTCCACTTGGCGCTTCGTATCAACGGACTGAATGTAAACAAATATTCCTGCTAATAGAAGAACAACAAATAAAATTAACGTAATAATTAAGCTTACTATTTTCGTTAGCAATGACACTTTGCGTGATTTCTTCATTCTTCATATCCTTTGATAAAATATTCTAAACTATCAATCTCCTTTTTCTATTATTATGACAAAACGAATAAGGAAGCAACTATTAAAACTCTCCATGTACATAAAGTACAAAAAGAATAAAATTGTCATAATATTGAGATTTTATTCTAAAGACAGTACAATTCAACTATAATGAACACGCTTTCATAATTATCATTTTATTTATAAGCAAGAGGAGGAATTATTATGGCTCAAGCAAAATCTAATCGAGTCGCCGGCAATATTTTCAAAGGTTCTGTCGGCAATTTAATTGAATGGTACGATTGGTACGTTTACTCTGCTTTCGCTGTTTACTTCTCAGCAGAGTTCTTTCCTAAAGGAGATCCAACGAGTCAGTTACTCAACACAGCAGCTATTTTCGCAGTTGGGTTTTTAATGCGCCCTATCGGAAGTTTATTAATGGGACGCTATGCGGATCGGCACGGACGCCGGGCAGCATTAACGCTTTCGATTACGGTTATGGCCGGTGGTTCTTTAATTATCGCCTGTACACCGAGTTATGAAAGTATCGGTATTATGGCACCAATTATTTTAGTTCTCGCCCGTTTACTGCAAGGTTTATCACTTGGCGGAGAGTATGGAACTTCCGCAACGTATTTATCTGAAATGGCTAGTAGTGGACGCCGTGGCTTTTATTCAAGCTTCCAATATGTAACGCTCGTTGCCGGACAGATGGTTGCGTTAGGCGTTCAAATTGTTCTTCAGCAATTACTAAGCGAACCAGATATGAAAGCTTGGGGATGGCGTATTCCATTCATTATTGGAGCGATGGGCGCAGTAGCTGTATTATGGCTTCGCCGCACGATGGATGAGTCGGAGCAATTCTCAAACATAAAATCACAAAAACGCGAGAGCGCAGGAACCGTTCGCGCTCTTATGAAACACCCGAAAGCAGTATTAACAGTAGTCGGCCTAACATTAGGAGGCACTGTTGCATTTTATACGTACACAACATATTTACAAAAGTTCATGGTAAACACAGTCGGTCTTCCGAAAGAAGTTGTAAGCTGGATTAACTTTGCCGCACTACTTATATTCGTCGTACTTCAACCAATTGCAGGGCTACTATCTGATAAAATTGGACGTCGCCCACTATTAATGGCATTCGGTATTCTCGGAACATTACTAACAGCGCCGATCTTCTTCTTCATGGAAAAAACGACAGAACCAATCGTAGCATTCTTACTCATGATGGTCGGTCTCATTATCGTTACTGGTTACACTTCGATTAACGCAATTGTAAAAGCAGAACTCTTCCCAACTGAAATTCGCGCACTTGGCGTAGGTTTACCATATGCACTAACAGTTGCGATATTTGGCGGAACAGCTGAGTTCATCGCATTATGGCTAAAGAGTATTGGGATGGAATCACTATTCTACTTTTATGTAGCTGGATGTATCGCAATCAGCTTTATTACGTATTGGCGTATGGATGAGTCATCGAAGACTTCGCAAATTGAGGCGGAGCTTGGTAGTGGGGATACATTAGTTAATAATAAATCTAGTTAAAATGATGTATTCTATAATCTTCGTTTATCTGAACTCGATGTACTTTATCTAAGAAGGCATAATTCATTAAGATATAATTTAAAAACCTCTACTTATATGTAGGGGTTTTTGTATGACGAAAAAACACGTATTATCGACAATTGCAAAAAGCCGGAGATTTTGCCAATGTAGAATCCATTGGTACTCACACCATGCGAAAAACCTTCGGCTATTGGTTCTATAAACAAACAAAAGATGTTGCTATGTTACAAGAAATTCTTAACCATAGCACACCACACATCCCCCTGAAATATATTGGAATTAATAAAGAAGAAAAAGATAATATTCTTGATACATTTCAAATTTAATTCACTTAAAATTACTATTTCAATCATCATAAAAAAGACCTTTTATTTTAAAATAAAAGGTCTTTTTTATACACATATATGTATTAAGATTTATATTTTTTACTGTACAAGGAATAGTTACAATGTACAAATCTATAGCATAGATTGTAACCCAGATACCTTTACCTTCAGCTTCTAACTTTTTATCTAGTTGAGACAAATGCTCTGAAACTTTTCTTTTTCCCCATCTTCTAGGAAACCATTGAAAAACCTTAGGAACATTATATTTTTTATTATACCAAGTATTCAATCTCCAAAAAATGAAAAAAACCAAAACAATAATTATGATATGAAAAATATCAGAATATGAAATTCCTAAAACCATATTATATTTTCTCCATTTTCACTAAAACTCAGATAATTTACTTCTTAATTCTAATTCATCCTCTGTTTCGAAACCCTTAAATAATAAATGAATTATTTGATTATGATTAAAAAACACATTATATTCTTTTGATAAATTACCATGAGGATATGGACAAGAAACATAATCGCATAATTTATTATCAGCTTGTTGTTGCTTTCTTCCATAAATCATAAGAGGTTGATTAATTTTTTCTATAAGAGCTACAGAACCAATTGGTAATAATTAGCCTCCGATCGGAAAATAAGAGACGAACAAAGACAATCTACTCAGCTTCCTTAAGGTTTTAATAGTTTAATATTTGATTTTCAAGTTTGTCTTCACAAATTCCTGTTAACACTGTTAATAAGAAAAACAGGCCGTAAAACGGGCGATCAATTTGATCATATAGGTCATACGCTTCGCCAAGTAGAACATCCGAATCATGTGGTTGTTCACCCTGTAACAATTACTAACAGCGCGTAGAAAACATTTGGATAAATAAGAGGCAAATAAATGATTAAAAAGTTGTAACCCCTACTATAAGAAATACTATTATTACTAAAGGAAGAATGATAATCATAAAGGATATTATTATTGTTAATAATGCTTTCCATGCTGAAAATTGGTGTGCTTCTCCTAAACATTTTAAGGAAATAATGATTGTCCAAATTCCAATAACTATATCAATTATGGCAAAAATAAGAAACAAAATCGTTAAAGTTATGCTACTCTCCATTTTCGGTGTCTCACTCGTAAAGTTTTCTATCCCAAACAAGAAAAATGAAGGCACCCAAACTAATATAAGAGAGTAAACGTAAGGGATATAAGAATAGGCAACTGAGTAACGTGTTTTCTCAAAGGTACCTTGTCCACCAAGTTTTTTTGCCACCCAATTAAATAACGCTGGTAACAAAAAATAATAAATTAAGAAGGCAACGAAGGTACCGAATATAACCATTGAGATTAATGAAACTGGACTACTTATTGAATCCGCCATATTTTTAGAAGATGCTCGATCTAAAGTCTGTACGAATGAGCCTAGTAAAATGAGTAAAAACACATTCTTTGGTTTGGATATAAAAATTTCTTTCATTGTATCACGTGGTTTTGTCCAAATGGAGAACCAAGGATTAAGCGCACGTTTAAATTGATTTTCTGGAGTTTCCATATAAAAAACATTCCCCTTTCTTAAAACATATTAAATTTAAATCCCTAATTATCCCAATTATGTACATATAAATATTAAAGCATAAATAGTCGATTATTTAAATGTAAATATTCAATCATTTAATTTCATCTGAAACTTAGGGGGAGTGCTTCTTAGCAATTACCTCTATATTTTCTTACATTTTTAACTATGGGCTGATTAGTTACTTTCATTTTTGAGTACCTCACATTCTTTAATACACGGGATAAACAGCTATAATCTTATCATTAATAAGAACAAACCTAATTTCCATTCCTTCAGATGTTTTACCACAATATAATCTTCCACTTATACATCTTTTATTGCTATAAGCCTCGTGAATGGCTTCCATAAGAAGAATGCGATTATATACTTGAAATGCAACAAATTCTCTTTAAAAGCCTATACGTATTTTCCCTCCATCTTCTATATGCTTCCGTAAATAATAATACTTATGGAGTTCTATAATCATATAAAACAAACCAAATGAAAACACTGTGCATGCACACATAAATACAATCGCACCCATCTGTTGTGTTGCAATGCTAAGAATTATATTAGCAATTAACTGCCCCGATCCCGCTGCAATAGCTGCTACTTTTACACCACCAGTTCCTTTCGACGATTTTGATTTTTTTCTTGGTTCCTGAAGTTTTTCAATATGATTTTTATAAAAAAGATACAAAGCAAAACCATACAAACCAAATGAAAGAATAAAATAGATGGGAGTTTGTAATTGTAACACTTCATAAGCATATTTTTGAGTTATAACTAATAATCCGACTGAACATATGGTGCCATATACTCCTCGAAATAGAGTGTATTGTAATTGTCGTTTCCGAGGATTGATAGCAATCCATATCGCCCACAAATTTAAAAAAATAACTGGAGGAGTTACTACATATACATAGAGTAATTGAAAAGGATTCGCAAACGCAGGCAAGAGAACAAACACGTCTGCCCCCAAAAGGACAAGGACAATTACGTGGACTCTTATTTCATTTACAGGATAAAGAGCCATATAATGTGCAAAAGCTTTCTTATTAAAATCTATACTTTTTTTCATGTTAATTAGACCACCCTGCTATTGTTCCGATTATTAAAAGTTTCATAGCTATTTATTCTCCTTTTTTCTAAATTTATCCATAATATTATGAGCAACTATATTCCATAGTAAAGAAAGTACGGTAACAAAAAGTACAGCTAAAGAAAAATAAATCCTATCCTTCCATGTATCATATACAATCATGCCTAGTATAATCATTATTAACGCACCAACACATATAACTATTTTTGAAAATTTTCGCATTCTATTATCTCGCTTCCTTCTCAAACTTAAATGAAACTCCTGCGGAATCTATAACCATACCCACCTATTACAATCTCACCTTTGGAACTTATATCATAATCACCTAATACAGGTATATAATTAGGTATCTTAATTTTAGTAATTTCCGCTTCATATGTTTGCAATACTATCAACGTTTCAGATGTCCTTTATACATTCCTTATCTAATTTTTAAAAACAAATCCAAACTATATATTTAAAAAAATAAAAGCGGACTCATAAATGCCAACTTTTACTTTTTATTTTTTAATATACATTATGAAAGATTTAAAATTAATTCTGCTAAACTATCACAAATAACTTCGAAGCTTCCGCTTTCATAATCTTCTAATTTCACTTGTCCATTTCCATTATCTACAACTACCAGGAAACCATTAAATTCCATACCAATAGGAATATTATTCAGTTGATTATCATGTGCGCCTTGGTATCCTTGTAAAGATACATAAAAATCATGCAGTTCAATTCCTGGTATAACGGGATTTAATTCAAAATCATAACCTAAATAATTACCTCCTAAGTCTAAAAACCAATAAGAATTATAATATTCTTTAATTGAATTATGTAATTGTATCCCCAAATCTTTTTCTATATCAGAAAAATCATGAATTATATTTTTCTCTAAAGGTTTCCAAAATACGTACCTCTCTGTATCTGGTTCTCCTTCATAGATAAAAGCCTCTGCTTCTTCTATCCATAAAGATTTTGGCAATGAATTATTAGAGTCTTGCCACTCTCTAATTATTTTATCAAAACAATTTTCCATTTCATTTTTCATTTTTTTATTTACCTCCTAATGTATGATGTTCAATACATTTCTGAAGCATTTCTACATATTCTGCATCTTTTCCCCATGCTCCAATCGCTTTTTCTGCGTTATGAATCCCTCTAAAACCTTAATGATTTAGAGGGGAATTTCCATATCACATAAGTAATATCATTTCTTATCAAATTTACTGTGTATCAGTTCAAAGAATTTATTTGCACCAAGTGAAATTGCGCCAATAATAAGAACACCAATAATAAAATAAATCTTTTTAAATAAGTTGTAAGGAGATAAAATAGCAACTACAAGAAGTATTATAATTGCAACGAATGTGACTAATTTCCCAACTTTAAATGCTTGCATATCAGCTTTCCTCCTTCTGGATAAAAACAGCCAATATAGTCATACATCACAGGTTCTTTAACCATAAGTTTTTGTTTCCTTCCATAAATCACAATACTTAAAATTCAATAAACCTCTTTAAAAGGTTTCATGTGTTCTACCCCCATCTTCTATATGCTTCCTTAAATAATAGTACCTATGGAGTTCCATAATGAAATGAAACAACATAAACGAAAGCATGGAGTATACACACATTAATACAATTGCTACCATCTTTTGTGTTGCAAAACCAAGACTGATATTAGCAATGAGTTGACCCAATCCTACAAAAGCCACTACTCCAAAACTAGAGTTTTTTTTCGATGATTTTGATTTTTTGATTGATCCCTGAAGTTTTCTAATATGATTTTTATAATACTGGTTCAAAGCAAAAATATACAAACCAACTGAAAAAACAAAATAGATGGGAGTTTGTAATCCTAACATTCCATATGCAAACTTTTGGGTTATAACTAATAATCCTACTGAACATACGATGCCAAATACCCCACGAAATAGAGTGTATTGTAATTGTCGCTTCCTAGGATTTATAACAATCCATATTGCCCATACATTTAAAAAAGCAACTGGTGGAACTATTATGTACATATATATCGGTTGAACAGGATTCGCAAAAGCAGGTAAAAGCACAAATATATCTGCTATCCCAATCACAAGAGTAATTATAGTCGATCTTATATCATTTACAGCATAAAGAGCCATATAATATTCAAAAGCTTTTTTATTAAAATCTGTATTTTTTTTCATGTGAATTAAACCACCCCGCAACTGTTGACCAAGCTTTTTTCGAACCCGTTTTCACCCTATCCTTAATACTATTATCTTCACCATCACCATCTAAATCAACATCCCATTTTACACCTTCTGTGAAATATTATTCCCTTCTCGAAAAGAAGATCAACCCATTAATAAAATCTAGGCTTATCAAAAATTTCAAAAAGCCAAAGATTTTGCTGGGATCGAATCTATTGGGACTCACACCATGTGCAAAACCTTCGGCTATTGGTTCTATAAACAAACAAAAGATTTCGCTATGTTGTAAGAAATACTCAATCATAGCACCTCATAAATTACACTTAAAATATATTGGTATCAATAAGGAAGAAAAAGATAATATCTGAGCTACATTTCAAATTTAAAAAATAAAAAGGGCATATCCCTTTCAGAATTGCCCTTTACCTTAAAAGTATATGTCAGCTTATTATTTATTTCTTTTCACAAAATGATGAATCCCTTCAAAGATTACTTCTTTTAAAGCTTCTGGATAATCCGAATAGCCTTCTTTTTCCATAATTATCTCCAACACTTCCCTTAAATTCCCATCAAGTATTATAGTAACTCCTGGCGTTAGTTCACCAGTTTCTTCATTTTTAAATGTTTCTTTTATCATAACTACTTTATTTTCTTCCATGACCTAATCCTCTCTAACTAAATAGTTTTTATTCTCATCTTCCCAATATCTATATTCATAGGGTACTTGTTCATCAAATCGCTGTAAATAACCTCTCCAGTTATTCGGAATATATTCTTCAAAAGATATTGATTCCGGATAATTAGAATAAAAAATTAAACGCTCAAAGTCTATTAGGAAACATGGATTATAATCATAATAGGCTTCTTCTCTATTAGTTCTTATTTCCCTTAAAAATTCTAACCTAATATCTTCTGTAAATCTTTTATATTTTTCTATTCTTTCTAAAAAGTTAGCTATTGTAGTCTCATTTAAAATACTAATGCCTTTTCTTTCCTCTGGATATTCACTAGGAGAATATCCAGCTTGATTATAATCTAAATACCATAAATCCGATTCAGTTATATACCAATTGAGCTTATTTTTATATTTTACACCTACTATAATATTTTCGGCGTATAAAGGCTTAATCATTTAACACGCTCTCCTCTCTTACTTAATAAGTTTAGCATTCCGTCCGTATTCTACCAACCACCGACTAATGGGGTCAGGTAATTCGTATGCAACACCTTCAAATCCATATTTATCAAAAATACCCTTGTCAACAATCTTAGGAGCTGTTCTACCTTGGTTAAGTGGATTAGTTTTATAACCCTTCTGAGAAATCGCATTTTCTCTAATTAAATCATCTAAATACTGTGGTACATCAAATTCCACAATATATGAGTCTGCTCGTTTATTTTTGAAATATGTAGAGTGATCTTTTCCAGTAGATACATTTAAATTATGATCTGCCCTCCATTTACTATTTAAAGAGAGTGTACCATCATCATTAACTAAAATTAACTCTTTACTATCACCACCTTGAACCCTACGATAAGTAACGTTTTCTTCTCCTACACTAGTTCCGCTGACTTTCTTATTAACTTCACTTGTACCTTTAGCTTCATTTACTTTCTCAACAGGTACTTTTTTAGTTTTATTTACAACCTTAGTAGCGTCAGCAGTCATCTTTACACCCTTACCAACTTTTGAAATTTTTCCAATTGGGGTAAGACCAGCTACTACCATCCCACCAGCTAAAAATCGGTCCAAAGTAGACAGTTTTTCTCCAGATGATGGATCAACACCATCCCAAGCCCGACGAATATCATATTCACCACTTATTTCACCAGCTATATCCCTTGCTAGTTTTTTACCATCAAAACCTTTTTCTTCTGATTCCGATGAAAATCTACCATCAATTGCTCCTTCTTCAATTGTACCACTATTTAGAAGGTTATCAGTCTGGCGATTTCTATCTTCTGTAATCTCCTGAATTGAAGTTGTCCATTCCATATTCAACCCTTGCGTACTAAATGTACCGCTGACAACACTAAACCCTTTCCCACTTTGAACTTCCGCAAGACCTGCAGCAATACTAGCTGCTAATTGAAGTGCTGTACTATAATTATTACTAGAGGCCTGATTAAATTGATACAAATGATCCAGCTTTTCTTGCAGTTTTTTCCTCATCACAGTAAAAAGATTCGCCATAGCGTCCATACCTGGGATTGGCATAGCTTGGCTGATGGCTTCCATACTTGCTTTCATTCGGTCAATTTCTCGAATTTGTTCTAATATTTCTTGTTCAATTACATCCGTGGAAGCGACTTGTGATTGAAATTGACTTGGAAAAGCATCGTTCTGACGAATTAACTCTTCACACAGATAAATGATTCCTTGCGCTAAAGGACGAAAGGTTTGTACAAAAAATGATTTTGCACTGCTATATGTTTGCCCCTGTAACACAGTATCAGTTGCAAAAGCGTCAATCGACTGAATGGCTTGTTCCATACCTTGAATGGTGGCCGTACATACAGCATTCATGCTTTGAGTTTGGCTTCGTACCTCTCCCAAATACATATTTAAACTCATGCATTGACCTCCCTTGCTAATTGTTGTTGTTGATAGGAAAGGGCGTTTTCTAAATCATTAAGGTCTCGTTTTTCTTTAAGCAACGTTTCTTTTTGATTTTCCAATTCAAATGTGACTTTTCGTTCAATATGTTGTGCCTCTTGATATGTATTCATAAAAAACTGAGACATTTCTCTATCACCATGCCAAGTTCCTAAAATTCGATCAAACAAACGATGGTTTCGACCTCTCCATTCATAAAAATCTGCTTCCGCTTGCTCCTGAATGTGAATCGCGGATTGATTTCGGTCTTGTTCTTCAAATACACTTCTTAACTTTTGATTTACTTGATTGATTTGTTTTTCAATATCTTGACTCATTATATTCCTCCTGCCATTTTACCTTTACGTAGGTTGTCACATTAGCGAAAAGTGTTGTGAAGTTCGTTATCCATTCTCTCAAACTCTTGGGCTACTGAATGAATATTATCAACCGCTTGTTGAAAGGCAGCGGAAAATTGTTTCGTCAAGTCTAACATTTGTTGATTCGCTTCTTGTGCTTTGAAATTAACAGATAATGTTGTACGCGTCGCCTTTGTTATAGAACGATTTGTTGCACTTTGGATTATATTCGAAGCTGTTCTCATCTGCGTAGCAATTTGTTGTGCCGTTTGAAAATTACTTTGAAATTGTCCCATCACTCAAATCCTTTCTCTAATTTTCAGAAGATGCCAAAGAAACCCCAATAAATATATGAAAATTCCCTATTAATATCACTCTTTTTAAACGTGTGTCCAGCTAAGTTGGGCATGCAATCAAATGAGCCATACACTATAAGCTGTATGGCTCATTTGAAATGCCTGTTATATAGAGTATGACAATTTTTATTTCAAACCGAAATTACGTGATAATTCTTCATCATGAGAAGCAACAGCTTCTGCAGTTTTATTAAGCTGCATATTAATTTCTTGTAATAGCTGTGCAAAGTTTTGTACTTTTGGCTTTAATTGATTGAACTGTTGATCAAAACCTTCGAAAGCACGACCTTCCCATTCTCCTCTTAATTCATTTTGTAAGTTTTGTAGTTGACTTAAAATGTCCTCAATTTGATTTGCACCTTGTCCATATCGAGCCGCTTTCGATTTAAGCTCCTCTGGTGACATACGAATTTGTCCAGCCATTTTCATTTCCCCTTTAATACATAATGAGCAAAATATAAATTGGTTAATTTTACTAAATATATTATAATGTATTATTTTGAACTTTAAAACATTTTATCTTTCTATTGAATATTAGAATATTAATATTCAACTTTTTCTTACTTTACAAGATTTTATGCAAAAAAGACCACCAAAAGGCAGTCCCTCAAAACTCAATCCCATCCCGCGCTCCACTACTTTCTCATACAAATAATTCGCAACGATAGTATCTACTACAACCAAACCAACTGATTTGAAAATAGTAATCTCTTCATCATTTTCGTGACCAGCTTTTCCCCCTTATAATTTAACCAATTTCGGCGTGGAGATTGCTAGTTTTATCAAAATTTGAAGATTACCTGTTTCTAGATCCTATTCAATTAAGCAATCCTACAAATGCCTCTTCTTCCTCATCTATAAAACCTACAAATATAATTTCTTCGATATCCTCATGATTAAATACAAATGTATACTCAGGATTAATATATCCTTCTGAATAAAAACAGCCAATATAGTCATACATCACAAGTTCTTTAATCCTAAGTTTTTGTTTTCTTCCATAGTTATTTATGTGAATTCAGCTCGTTTTTTTGTTTTAGGTGAAAAAATTTTTTAACTTGATAGCAATGTGGTGCTACACCTATTAGGCAAATTCGACAAAGAAAAGATACCCAAAGGTGCCTTCCTCCCACTTGAACCATCTTAATTTTAAGATGGTTCAAGTGAGAGGATGGCACCTTAGGGTGTCTTTTCTTTATGGATAAAAAAGTATCATCATTCGTATACTATACGTCTCAAACATATAGTATGCAAATTACTACGCTTACTTTTCTTCACCGCTTGCTTGCATGGAATTAAACGTCCAATTTAATTTCAATACATCTCCCTGGAATACATTTTGGTCTTCACCGCTATCTACGAATGTAAACATTACATAAAATGTATCATCATCACCAGGAGCAAGTCCATTTCCTTCTCGGTCTACCACACCTTTTTGTACAAGATCTGGAATACTTCCATTTTGCGTAGCTACCTTTAATTCAGATAATGTAGTAGACCAAATTGGAACCTCATTTTTATCCAAATTCCACAAGAAATCAACACGGATATGATCACCAAAATCAGCATTTCCATTATCCCCTTTCGCATCGATTACACTGTAATCTGTCAGGAGTTTCACATCTCCTATTGCTAAGGTTCCTTTGTTAACTAATTGAAAACCGCGCTCCATTTCATCGCCTGGTTTCAAATTGTCGACATTAATAACAACTTCAGGATTCACACTCAAATCTAAAGTACCCGCTGCAAACGTATTTTGTGATACTTCCTTATCACTAAAATATGCATATGTTCCCCCGCCAATTAAGGATAAGCCAAGCGCTGCAGTTATAACACCCATACCAAGTTTTTTCTTCATACTCATTTCACAAGTCCCCCTATTTTTAAAGGTCAAATTACAAAACTTATTTCCATCCCACAAACAATACTAATTAAGCAACCACCTTGTCACATAATGAAAGCGAACTCACTTTAAACTAGCTATTTCATGCACCCAAACAATTATTACTTTTAAAATGACCGGTAATGTTACCGTAAATCATTACCGGTCATTTGTTACCCAATCCCATTTCATTTACTATTCATTGTCTGATTACTTTATTTACTCTAGAAGTTTTCCTACTTATTTTTTTGGTTCTAAACCAATAGAGCGTAAAATTTTCTCTAACGTCACTGGCCCTACATTTTCTTTCGGTTTCTGATTTTCTTTAGCATCTGGACCCTTTTTCAAGAAGTTTTTCTCAATAAAACGAATATCAGTTTCGTTTACAACACCATCTTGATTCACGTCACCATCTTTAACAGACACTTTTCCTTTTTCATATGACAGAGCTGCTATTCTAGCATCTTGAATATCTACCATTTTATCGCCGTTTACATCACCTGCAAGGTTATCATCCATGTCAGCTCTAAAGTTTTGTCCCACTAATTCTCCGTCTTGCATTTTCCCTATTTTTGTTGTTAATTTACTATTTAAATGACCTGGCATTTCTACGAAAATATCATATTCTTTATCGCTTACTGGGACACTATGAATTTCAAATTGCCCGTTATCACCAATCGTTCCTGTATATTTCTTTCCATCCTTGCCAACTGCGTACACTTTTGCTCCTAGTTTTGTATAGTCTTTCTTACCTAAATACCCCTCTTCATTCAAGAAAGCTTCCGGGCCAATATATCCTGTAACCGTTGAATGTTTCGAAACAATAGCAAAAGATTTATCTTTAAACGCAGGAATCTCAATGCCTTCTGATGCACCAGCTTTTGTATAAGAGAACTTATCTACTCCAAATGCAGTTAAATCATTAAAGTATTCATCGTTCGTCATTTCGAATGTAACATCTAAAAATGGTGTATCACCATCTAATCCTTTAAATTCTTTTCCTTCCAATGACGCGCCAACTTTCACCTTGTTTTCCCAAGCTCCTTCTTCACTTATCTTCGGATCTTCTAATTTAAGGTTTAGTCCATGTTGTTTTACATATTCCGTAAGTGCTGGATTTGGTTTCACATCTGTAAATTTAAATAGCTGCTTGTAATAAGGAATTTCAAATGTACCTGACATAAGCTGTTTTACATTATTAAGATTCAAAGTTAATGTAATTTTCTCTCCTAATTTGATTTTATCTTTGTCATAACTTGGAACAGCGTATTCTGTCCCTTCCTTTACAAAGACGTAATCTTTATAGCCAGTTGCCATATTCCCTGCAGTTGCAAGATCATATCCAAATAATTTTAGATTTAACGGCTCGTTTATCTCCTCTGGAAGTACTCCAAATTTAAAATCACCATTTGCTTGAATTGTATTCAGCCAACCTGATGGAAAGGCTGAGTTTTGATAATATACAATTTGATTGGCTTTTTGATCATACTGCAAGCCTTTTGCCTTTAATGCATCTACTGTAGAATCATAAATATTACCATGCACCCATAAAGCCCGCTGGCCGTCTTCTTCTTTAAACATAGAATCATTGACTTCGTGTATACCAGGTTGTACATCCTTAAATTTCATTTCAGGTATTATATTATCAATGATAATGCTATCGCCTTTTGTATAAGATTTTCCTTGTTTATCATATCCAACAAAGTTCAATTCGTAATCTCCATCAGGCAACATAACAGGTTTATCCGCAATTGGATGAGCTGGATCTCCTGTAAATGGAAGTACATACCCTCCCATACCAGAAAACATCATATATTCAACATTCGGTATTAGACTACTTGCATTAAGTGTACCAACGACTCCTAATGCCTTCCCAGTCTTTCGGTCCTTCACAACTGCATCAATGGTTTCAAGAGGACTATTCAATTTAAATGTCAACGGTGAACTTGGTCTTTCCATAAACGGATGGAATTTAGAAGCATCTGTTGCCATTGCATCCCTCAGTAAATCTACAGACGCAATCCCTTTTTCTGTGAATTTAACTGCAAATGGTACTTGATATACTTCTTTTTCATTGTTTTTATTTGTAATATGAATATATCCCTCATATCTACCAAATTCAGCGTTTCCTGGAATGATAATTTCAGGGCTAATTTCCTCTGATGTACCAGGAGCTACTTTAATAGACTCTGGTACGTTTAGCTTCACACCATTCTTCGCTGCATCTTGCACACCTACACTTGTAGGTGAAAACTCTACTTCTAATTTAAACTCTTTCCCATCTGTTTTACTGCTGTTCTTAATTAAGACTTTTCGACTATCTTTAATAGGCCCAGTTTCTAGTTGATTTTTATATCCAAATGCAATAGAACCTGTTTTTTCTTCAATTTCTACTTCTTCATCATCTACAACGTTTGATGTTTTATCGATAACCTCGATAGATGTATCTGCATGAACTGCACGATATGCATCAATTCGTCCTGAGCCCACCTCAAATACAGAACGCTCCTCTTTTAAGTCAACTGCGGTATTCATAAGTGCTTCTTTTACTTCAAATGGACTATAGTTTGGATGTTCTTGTAAAATGAGTGCCGCTACCCCTGCAGTATGAGGAGTTGCCATAGAAGTACCTGACATACGTCCATACGCAACCGGATAATTTTCTCCATCCTTTGGATCATTAATATATTCAGGAACAGTTGAGAAAATAGACACACCTGGTGCTACAATATCTGGCTTAATATCATCTGTTTTAGTTGCAGGACCACGGGAGCTGAAATCAGCTAAGCGATCTCCCTCTGTTTTTATATTACTTAGTTCCCCAAATACTAACGACACATCTCCTTGTACAGCTTTTGCTTGTAATTTCTCACCATCTACTTTTGTTAAGCGGAACGATGGAATAGATGAAGTATTTTCCCCAAGGTAACTTGTAATTTCACCATCTACATTGTTATATACGATTACCGCCTTTGCGCCTGCTTCCTTAGCATTTTTAATTTTTTCATCAAATGTAATCTCACCGCGTTGGATAAGAGCTAACTTCCCTTTTACATCTTTCCCTGTAAAATCACCTGATTTCCCAAGCCCTGCATATACAACTGATACGGATTGACCTTTCAAATCTTCAATCTTATCAGTAAAGCTTTTTCCAAGTAGCATCATCTTATCCACATGTACATCACCTGCATCTGCAGAAAACGTTGGGATTGTCATTGCAGCGTCACTGGCTCCCACTGTAATTGGAAGTGCCGCTGCACTAGGTGATCCAATGGTACCTTCTTCCGGACCACTATTACCAGCTGCTACTACTGTAACAACACCAGCTAACATCGCATTATTCACTGCGACAGAAGTAGGATATAAAGGATCATTAATAGACGCTCCTAGTGATAAATTGATAACATCCATATCGTCTTTCACTGCTTTATCAATCGCAGCAAGAATACCGCTTGTTTGTCCACTTCCATATGGACCTAATACGCGATAGGAATATAAATCTACATCTGGAGCAACGCCCTTCACTGCATAATCCACACTATTCTGTTTGTCTGCAGCAATTGTCCCAGCCACATGCGTACCATGGGATGTATAATATGCACTTCCCTCATAAATCTCAGGATATCCTCCAGAATTTTGCCAATCCTTATACGTTGTCTCCATTGGATCAGCATCATTATTAACAAAGTCCCATCCTTTTATGGAGTTCGGATCTATTTTGCTTGGATCTTCACCTTGTTTTGCACGATATCCTTTATATGCATCTTTCAAATCTGGGTGGTTGTAATCAATACCTGTGTCTAGTACACCTACCTTAATTCCTTTCCCTGTTATTTTTTCATCATGCAGCTTGTCCACACCAATTTGCGGTACACTATCTGCCATTTTTGGTTCAACAGCAGTCTTAGCTGTTTCTTTCGGCAAATCAATTTTAACCTCATGATCTTCCCATACACGCTTAACCAAACCAGTACGAACTAAGTCTTCGATCATGTTCGCAGGTAAAGAAATCGCTACACCATTAAAAGCATTCTTATATTCTCTTGTTATTTTTGCAGATTTTACATTTGTCCCTTTCTCTTTATTCTTTTGAAGTTGTTCAAGCTCTGCTTTAAACCCTTTATGTGATGCCTCAACCTTTTGTTCCGCATTTGAAAGAGCCACCTTTTTCCCTTTAGCCGCTTGTTTTAATACCTCAATTTTGCTAGGTGCTTGCTTAAACTCTATAATCACATTCACATTATTAGGACTTGCTGTATTGATCCCTGGCGAAATAACAAAACCTGGTTTTGTATCTAACGTTTTTAAGGCATTACGTTGTTCCTTTGTAAGACCTTTCAAGATAGCATTTGCATCATCAATTCCAGTTAAAGTAGATGTATTTACCTCTTCCGCTAAGACGTTATATGGAATTCCTTGAGACAATAACATTCCAATTGTTAACGTTCCAATAAGAATCTTTCCAAATTTCCCTCGTTTCATATTGCATCTCCCCATTATTAATATTATTTTTTGAAACAAATTGATTCTTAACTTCCCATTTAGTATTGAAAACTCTATTAAACTTAATCTTTTGTATCACGAAAGGTTTCCAACGCTACTACCATCCCCATACCTCATATAGCTAATTACTCACGTTTCTCATTCTATAAGAGCCCTCCATCATTTATTTCCAATAAAGGATTTTCACGAAATGAATTATTAACAAAGTTAAAATGTAATTCTATTTTCATTATTTCACATTTTGATTATTCTGAAAATTAAACAAAAGGAGTATCTTTTCTTTAAGGATTCTATGCCTACATAGTACAAAAGAACTATCTTGTCCTTTATTCTGTGTAATACAGAATAAAGCAACATGATAGTTCTTTGAAAATCTCTTATTTAATCCAACGGAACCAATTGATTTCGAACTGCATAAATCACTGCTTGCGATCGACTTTTCACATTTAGTTTTTTAAAAATTTTATTGATGTGAATTTTAACTGTTTTATCACTAATATATAGAACTTCAGCAATTTCTTTATTACTAAGTCCTTTTACTAGTTCAAAGAGAATTTCCTTTTCACGTTCCGTCAGTTCATTTTCATTTGATTCTACTTTCATTTTTTGCTGATGATATGTAATTAACTTTTTAGTCATACGCGGATGAATAACGGAATCCCCTCGATATAACATTCGAATCGCTGCTACTACCTGCTCTGAGGATGAATCCTTTAATAAATAACCATCAGCACCGGCCTGGAGTGCATCCATTAAATACTCATCATGCTCATACATTGTAAACACAAGTACTTGGCAATTCGGATATTTTTTTTTCACTAACTCTGTAGCTTCAATCCCATTTTTCCCTGGAAGATTAATATCCATCAAAATACAATCTGGTCCGCATTCTTCTACTTTTCCCAATACCCCATCCCCCGAGCTAGCTTCTCCAACCACTTTCATATCAGATTCATCCTCTAGTATGCTCCGAATTGCATCTCGTAAAAAAGCATGATCATCTACTACTAATATTTTAATCATTTTACGCACCCCTTGTTTGTGAATCTGGAATTAACAGTGTAATTTCTGTCCCTTTCCCTACAGAACTATCAATCTGTAAAGTAGCCCCTAATTGTTCAGCTTGTTCATTCATATGTAATATACCATAATGTGGCTCATTCTTTGTTTTAACCATAGACTCAAACAGTGAAAAGCCAACTCCATTATCCTTAACTCTTAAAAGCACGTGCTCACTTTGATAACTGAGTAAAACATCAGTCTTTTTCGCTTGTGCATGTTTTACAATGTTTTGCAAACTCTCTTGCAATGTGTCAAAAATAACTCTTTCTTTGGAAAAGCTCAGCGCACGTGCATGACCTCTTTCATGATATGTAATATCTAGTTCATATTCTTGTTTTAAAGATTTTATTTTACTTGCTATCGCCTGCTTAAGGCCTAATTGTTGTGTCGGATATGGTTTTAAAGCATAAATAGAATAGCGAACTTCTCCTAGGCTTCCTCTTAAATCTTTTATGCTTTTCTCCACTACTTGCTGCATATCTATTGGTTTATCACGGTATTTTTTCTGCGCGGATTCTAGTTGGAATATCACCCCGGCTAATGTTTGCGCAATACCATCGTGAATTTCTCGGGCGATTCTATTTCTTTCTTCTAGAATCATTCTTTTTTCTTGTTCAGAAATCAATATCCTTGTTTTAACTACATTAGCTAATTGGTTAGAAAATGTAGCCAACGACTGTACATCTTCTGGGAAGAAACCCGCATTTCTACTCTTCCCTGCAACAAACATCCCGACTAGTTCATCATTTACAATAAGAGGAAAATATACAAGTGAGCGTATGACACTATCAAATATTTCATCTCCAGGAGCCGTACCAATTTTCCAATCATTAAATACAATATTCTTAGAAAGTTCCTCAAACGCTCGAAAATTTTCTAAATGATCAGAAATATCAGATTGGACTTTTCCATCTTTTAACAGAATGTTCCAGTTCCCATCATCTTTTGTCCATATTACATATGCTTGTATACCAAAAAAACCTTTAAGTGCTTGTTTAATATGTTTCAAGTTTCCTCCGGTTAATCCTCGACTAATTTCGGTCGTAATAAGAAATAGCTCATATAATCGTTCCTTCTCCATCCTTATCCGTACAGAAAAAGAACTAATAATGGAAGTTGCTACAAGTGGAAAAAAGAAAAACAGTACTGTAATCTCGTTTACTTCCACACTATATGTACTAATTAATACGTGCATTAGTGCCGCATAAGAGAAACCAAAAGTTTCGCAAAGAAATACCGTTACAGTTTTTTTATACCACTGATAGATTGAATATGGCTGCGGAAGGAGCATCATTAACAAATCGTAAAAGCGGTTGTTGAAAAAACAAAAAAACACGCAAAATAATAACAAAGATACTAAATTTCCATACAGAACTGACATATCGATCTTATTAATTAATAAGGACATACATTTGTTTGAAAACCATTCTGCCAAGATCAAACTAAGTGCATGCTGAGTACTATTAAATAACATTCTTTGTATCGGTGAACGACGATGCAGGTGAATACTTAGCGTGACGAGTACAATAGCAACAATAGTTATATGGATTCCAAACTGCCAACTCATAGCGTAAATTATCGGAAAGGTAAGCGAGCTAGTTCCTCTCCAAAACCTTACAGGAAAATACTCTGCAATCCCCATAAATAGTAACAACAATATGAGTATTGTTGGATGAGAAGGGATTTTAATTTCAAGTAAAGATATAGTTATAGTAACCAAACCAAGAAAAGAAATAAAATAAAGATAAAAACTAGCAATCTTTTCTCTCATAAAGATAGAATTTACATCTTTCAAAACAACCCCTTCTTTCCTTATAAAAACTTCGTTTTCTTTATTATCTAATAAAAAACCGGCACTGGCAAAATGGAAGAACCTCCACTAGCCAATCACCGGCTGTGTACTGCACCTATAAAGGCAAGACACAATACTAGTATATAACAGTTTGTAAAGTTTCCCCATTAGTCAAATGGTGTAATTGTACATACTTTTAGACTTAGTTCTACTAGTACAAAAGATGTATACGCAATTCAAATTTTGATTTACTAAAAGAATTCTAAGAAAAATAGGAAGGCAATCGTAGTAAATACTTATCTATATTAATTTCATCTAAATCCTTAGGTTATGTAGGTGTCAAATACCCCCATCTAATATTTGCAAATAACCCACGAGATAATCTCCTTATATACTATATATGAAGTTTATCACTAAGTATCTTTGCCTATATTTCAATTATAGGTCGGTCTGTTAAATCAATTATAAGGATCCTCTCCAGGATCAAGATCAGGAGCATCCCAACCTGCTAATCCCCAATCACAAGTACCTCTATCAGAATGCCACCAAGTTGCAAGTTCACCGGCAGTATACCGTGCAAGATGAAGATGAGGTCCAGAGGTAACTCCTGAATCATCAATATGGCCAATTTTTTGGCCTGCTTCGACAAACATTCCTTCCTGTAAATCGGAAAGGGGTTTAACATGATGGTATCCGGTATAGCCATGATCATTACCTTCAATAAGAACCATATTATCAAAATCCGGACAGTACGCATCATCAGTGCAATGGGTACTATTTCGTCTTAAATATCTTACCGTACCTTTTTCTATGGCATGAATAGGTGCTCCATATTGAATTGTTGGAAACCCTAAGTCCTTGGCACCTGGATGTAAAGGTCCACAATCTTTGTAGCGCTCCACTTGATATTCCAGTGGTACCGCCGGCCCCCCTACATACCAATCTGGTGGAAAGCCATTGAAGGGAATTAATTTATATTTTTTGATAGTCAACATTTCTCACTCCTTCCTTGTTTCCTACACGTTAAACTCCCCATTTTCTATTGCATTCACCCATGGAAAAGATTTACTAACCGTTTGTTTAAGGGGACTAATACTTAATTTCTTTATGCTATTTACTGAAAAAGTATAAAGTCGCATATTAACACACTCTAGTACATCAACAAATTATAATTAAGATAAAAAACCATTTAATATAGGATAGTTTTTTGTGCTAACTTCTCAAAGTAATAACATATAGAAAAAGGAATTTATCGTTTAGAGGGTACTTCAAAACCTTAGCTTTGATGGGCATGGGGTCTCGCCACATCGCTATCAACCTAAGAGAAGCAAATAACACAAAAACAAAAAACGATAAAAAAATAATAAAAAAGCTTATCATTAAACGCTAAGAGATAAGCTTTTTTGTCTATATTTATTGAATTTTATTGGATCTATTTCATGCTAAAACTGTAATAAGATATGGAACATCAAATAAGAAAGGGAAAAGTATAATGAATTTTACTATTACTGATAACCATCAAATAAAATCTTCAGGTAAGTTATATTAATATATGGTAGCACCTATTGCGACAAAACAAAAAATAAAGGTAACATTGCAAAAGCTCCCTTTCTTTTATTCATTCATCAGTACTTTCTCCAATAGTTTAGTTTGTTCGGTAATTTCCATACATTAAAAATAAAAAATTCATTGTTCTTCAAAACAAGAAGTTGACATTTACAATTAAAAATGTCAACTTCTAAAATAGTTTAAAAAGTCCCTTTTTTAGACCCTCTAACTAAGTTATTAGTTTTTTTTTGTTCATCCTTATTTAATCCATACGTAACTATTACTAGACTTAAAAGAGTGTTGGCCACTATATTAACGATTAATAAAATTACAGGGAATTTAATATTAGGCTCCCAATACTGATTAATTAAACTAATTATAACTCCGGTAAATATCAAGTGAATTATAAATGTTATTGCTTTTAATGAGATTTTATTAAATTTAACAAAGAGTACAGCAAGTGGTACTAATAAAACAATACTTATATATGAGATAATTGCTAACCAACTAGCTAAAGCTGTTTCATAACCTGGGATTAATGTCGGCCATATTTTCAAAAACATTTTTAAGATAAACATGTAAAACCCTAAATAAAACACCAGTCCGATTATATTTAATATTAATCGCTCACCAACTAGTAGAAATATATTTTTAACTGCCCCTTTTTTCAATTCAAATAATACTTCACCTATGAGTACTATAACTAGAATACTCACCATGGCATACAACTGAGTACCAGGAATATTACCTCTAACAATTTCTATAATAAACTTTATTACTTCTATTAACTCACCTAACATAAACGCTCACCTCTATTAAAAATAGTATTTTTCATCAAAAATCTTTTTTTATTTGTTGTAATAAACTAAATATCTCATCTACTATGAATTCTAATTCTGTAAATCGCCCTATATTTCTTAGCATTCCTTTAATAATTATAATATCTGGGTTATTTTTAGATAATTCATCGTTAATCAACATTAAAGAAGCATTGACTTCTTGCTTTTCTTCTTGAGTAAAATAAATATTATGAATTAATTGTTTTATTGCACTCAACCGTTCCTTAATTTTATTTGTATATATAAACTCCTCTCTAATCTCCTTATTTTTCATGTAATTCTCACTAAGAATCGGGGATATATGCTTGTTTTTAAACCCCTTTAAGATACAGGTTATAGTTTGTGTAATAAAATTAACTAATTCCTCAACTGGTATATCTGCCCCATCTAATATCACAACTGCTGAATATTCCTCAATTAGACTATTCAATATAACAGCCACATCTAATACACAGTTTTTCAGCTCTTCTCCTCCAACATACGTCATTAGTTGCTGAAATTTAATATAAATTTTCCCACGTTTTTCTTGAATAAATTCCATAATCTGTGGATCATTAATATTTTGTTCTTTCATTTGCATTTTAAGGAAATTTTCATGTTCAAATGCGACACTCAGATAATCATTTAACACTTTGTTTAATGTTATTAGTCGTTCCTCAAAAGGTTGATTATTACTTATCATGCTAACATCCAAGCTATTGTATAAACAGTCTAAATAATAACCATATATGGAAATTAAAATATTTTTTTTAGAAGTAAAATGAGCATATAGTGTCCCCTTAGCAACTCCAGCATGATTTGCAATCTCTTGTACATTAGTAGCGTGAAAACCTTTTTCTGCAAATAATTTCAAAGCGGATATTATGATTTTTTCTTTCAAAGTTAGCACCTCTTTATGACTTTTAAAAACTGTTCCTACCTAAAACTAAATTTGAACTGAACTGTTCAGTTTACTTATTCCCATTTTATACCTTTACGTTTCGGATTTCAATAAGTTTTCTTTAAATTTTAAAAATATTAATTTATCATAAAAATCCTGGCAGTTTAAGTATTTTCATACTATGTAATTAGAACAGCCCACTTTACTTATCACAAAAAAATAATGTACTAAATAAATGGATTTAAACAAAAACAACTGGTTCATCCCATTAAGATATAACCAGTTATTTTAACTATTGAAATTATCTACGAACACATTTCTTATATGTCTCTAAATGACACTAATATCTTTGCAAGAAAGTTTTGGTTTTATTAAAATCTTATTTATTGTTGATTAATTTCAAGGCTTCATATGCATCTACCGTACCTCTTCCTGAAAGTTTTTCTTTTCTATTTGTTCCAACTTTTAAGGTAGTTTGATACATAATATTTTGAATTTCATCAATAGATAAGTTTTTAGACTTTTCCTCTTTATACTCTGTTAATATAAGAGCCGCAACTGCTGATACTGTAGGAGTAGATAAGCTCGTACCATAAGAAAACTCATAACCACGTGGTAAATCACCATTTTCAGCAATATAATTTGGGAGATAAGTAGGATAAGTTGTTAATATAAGATGTCTTACGTCTACAATTCCTTCCTTTTCATACAACGGTCCGAAATCACCACCAGGAGCTGTAACATCCAACATCCATCCATAATTGGAATAATTTTCGAATTTATTATTTTTATCAACTGCCCCTACTGACAATGCGGAATTTAGTCCCCCTGGAGCATATTTTTGTTCATCATTTAATATCCCTAATTGTTCAGACACTTTTCTAGGATTTGATAAATCTATTCCTTGATTACCAGCAGATGCTACCACCAAAGCTCCTTTTTTGTGTGCATAATTTATTGCTCTATTATAAGCTTTAATTAGGGCTTTTTCTTCTTTATTTTTCAACGATAAAAAAGTACCTAAACTTAAATTAATAATCTCATGACCATCATCCACAGCTTGTATAATAGCCTTTATAACCCATGTAGATTGACCACCTTCACTATTTAAAACTTTATACGGAGCAATACCAGTATTCGGAGCAATACCTTTCAGATCTCCATTAGCTGCAATAATTCCCGCAACCATAGTTCCATGCCCTGTATTATCATTAATACTTTCATCCCCTGGGATAAAAGATTTACCACCTGCTACAATATTATTTTTTAAATCGGGATGATTAGGATCAATACCACTATCAATTATAGCCACCGTTACTTCATGATTACCCATTTGAAATTCATAGCTTTTTTTATTAGCTGTTACAGCATCTATATTCCATTGCCATCTAGTATAAAGGCCGTTAGGCATAAAAGACGGTGTAAATCCAAAATATTTATACTGTGAATCTACAAAATTATTTTTATCTACCTTTGAGTTATCAATTTTAGTTTCTGGTATATATATTCTTTTATCTTTACTAACAGAATCTACAGCATACATCTTATTTATATAAGACAGTACTTTTTGGGTAATTTCTTCATTATTCCCATGTATTTTAATAACACCAATATCATTTATAAATTCAAATTTTATATCAGGGAATTTATGAATTAATTCCTCTGATATTTCACCAGAAACTCCCTCCTCCTTCATAGTAATAATATAACTGTTATCAATATAATCACTATTAGCACTTACGCTATTATTAAAATACAAAACAAAACAGAAAAAAAATAACATACACCCTCTATTTACTAT
>NZ_WEII01000038.1:0-45765 GCF_009183805.1 Bacillus sp. B2-WWTP-C-10-Post-4
TAGGCACGCCGCCAGCGTTCATCCTGAGCCAGGATCAAACTCTCCAATAAAGTTAGTTTGTCTAGCATCTAAAATAAAAATTGACGTTTCACGTTGTTTGTTTCGTTCAGTTTTCAAAGAACTACTTAGTCGCTCATTCGCGACTTCCTTATGTTAACATCTTCATTTTTCAATGTCAACTAAGTTTTTCAATTTCTTTTTTGTCGTTTTCTGCGTTTCCGCATCAGCGACGGTTATTAATATATCATGCAGTATATACATGGTCAATACTTTTTATAAAAAAAATTCACATCCCGTTAAAAACTTAAAAACCGCTGTAAAAATCATTATAGCGTCCATTCATTCTTCATGGTCCCCCTCCTATTCATTTCATATCTTATCCCTTTATCAATTTACACGAGAGTGAAAATTCTAAATTTTATGTTATATTATTAGTATAGGAGCGTGGTGAGAATGAGCATTAAGTATTCAAACAAAATCAATAAAATCCGGACCTTTGCATTAAGTTTAGTATTTATCGGCCTCTTCATTGCATACTTAGGTGTCTTTTTCCGCGAAAACATTATTATTATGACAACGTTTATGATGGTTGGCTTTTTAGCTGTTATCGCTAGCACTGTCGTTTACTTTTGGATTGGTATGTTATCTACTAAGACTATCCAAATTATTTGCCCAAGCTGTGATAAGCCAACAAAAATGCTCGGCCGTGTCGATGCATGTATGCACTGCAATCAACCTTTAACACTAGATCGAGATCTAGAAGGAAAAGAATTTGATGAAAAGTATAATAAGAAGAGTTATAAATCATAAGTATCAAGGGAAATACGAATTTGCAACACTACAAACGTTTCAACTCATTAAAAAGTTGATTTCTTAAAAATCAACTTTTTAATTGTTTTATTAAATTTATTACACCTATTTTTTCGAAATAACAGTAAACATCCCTGTCATATTAGGCGAATAATCTTTAAAATCATATTTTTCGTAGAATGATGTTTTACCTTGCGACGCAAACAAACCAATGAATGCTTTATCTGGAGCATTCTGATTTAAGTATTCTACTAAAGTATTCATTATTTTCTTTCCAATACCATTCTTTTGATACTCTGGATGAACCACTATATCTTGAATATAGAAATAGATAGCCCCATCACCAACAATTCTCCCCATGCCGATGATTTGATTATTATCCTTGACTGTTATACAGTAAATCGAATTTTGAAGTGATATTTCCGCCACCTCAAAGTTCATATAATTAGTCCATCCCACAGAATCACATAAATATTTATATTCTTCCAATGTTGGAATGTTATTTTTAATCTCATATTTCTTCAAAATGTCCCCTCCCAGAATTCATTTCCACTAACACAAAGTAAATTCGACAAACTTTTATCTAACCCTCCTTACTAACTTAGCACTGTAAATCCCGATTAACCTCACGCTAATCCTTATATAATAAAGAAAGAGGCTGACGTATAGCCGTCAGCCTCTTTCTTTATTATATATTACGCCTTATGACACTCTGGACAAACGCCATAAATTTCTAAGCGATGACTATTGATAACGAAGCCTGTCGTTTTCGCAGCTTCCTCTTCCAGCTTTTCCAAGCCTCCATAAGGAAAATCAACAATCTTACCACATTTTTCGCAAATCACATGATAATGTTGACTTGTAACATAATCAAATCTACTTGAAGCGTCTCCATAAGTTAATTCCTTTACAAGTCCAACCTCTTTAAACACACGTAAGTTATTATAGACAGTTGCAACACTCATATTTGGAAACTTACCTTCTAATGCTTTATAAATATCATCCGCTGTTGGGTGCGTCATTGATTCCACAAGGTACTCTAAAATAGCATGACGCTGTGGAGTAATGCGTACACCCGTATTTTTCAGCATTTCTAGCGCTTCTTTTAATTCTTCTTTGACCACCGTCATGCACCCCGATTCTATACGGATTATTATTTTATAATTCTTATAAAGAGTGTACTCCTTTTCTTATAAATCGTCAATATTTCTACTATAAGTATGTAGTTTATTTTTATATTCAGGACTTGTTTTTATGTATCTTTCCCTTTTTTCTTCATATATTCCATAGAAAAAAGTGCGACATAATCGCACTTGGAATACTATCATCTGAGGAGGTATGCCCTACACTTCCACTTTATGTAAGGGAGTAAAATATGTATAGACACTTGCCTTGTTTCTGCATATTTTATCTCCAATGTAGATTTATTTTATATAAGAAAGAACATCCTCAATATGTCCTTTCACTTTCACTTTACGCCACTCTTTTACAAGTTCACCGTCTTTATTAATAAGGAATGTAGAACGCTCGATTCCCATATACTCTTTCCCAAAGTTCTTTTTTAACTTCCAAACATCGTATAACTCTGCTACTTTATGATCTTCATCTACTAAAAGTGTAAATGGCAATTCATGTTTCTCAATGAATTTCAAATGTCTATTCGCTGAATCAGGACTTACTCCAAGAATAACCGTATCCTTCTCTTGAAATACTCCATACGCATCACGAAAATCACATGCTTCAGTTGTACATCCTGGCGTCATATCTTTCGGATAAAAATAGAGAACTACATTTTTACCGCGGAAATCAGCTAGGCGAACTTCTTCTCCGTTACTTCCCTCTAATGTGAATTCTGGTGCCATTTCTCCTACTGTAATCATAGTTATCACTCCTACTCTTTTCCTTTACTATAACAAATGCTTCCTTATTTTTCATTGTCTATTACAGACCTCATCACAAAAGCAAAAGGGAGTGTATATCCAATTAGCGCTTCTGCGATTGCAATCCATCGCCCAATTCCAATCGGAGATATGTCACCATATCCAACAGACAATAAAGTAACTGCGCTAAAATATAAACAAACTTCGACGAGTTGAAAAGAATGAGCGTTCAAACTTTCTCCGTCCTCTTTCAAAACTGCGAAACCCATTTCCTCTAATACAACGTAACTTAATCCAAATGCGATTAGTACTGTTGTATAGATTAAAAATAATGTGGCCAAATTATAGAGCGAAAAAAAACGCGTTGAATCCGAATAGGAACTCCATAATAATTGGACACTTTTCAAAATAGCGATTGCTGCAATTAATAGAATAAATCCCCATAACATGTCCTCCACCTCATTTTATATGTATGAGGTGGAGAACTGATTTATCCCTTAGAAACGAACAAGCTTCTATAATTAATTACCCGCGCCACGATACCTTTTTACCCCTTGGTTCCAGAGGGTGATTGCAATCGTAAAACAGATAATACCAACCATTGGCGTCGCAAATGCATAACTATTCCATTCTGTTTTTCTTAAAAAGTATGCCGCTGGATATACTCCAACAAATGCAAACGGTAAAACAAACGTTAAAATGAAACGAATTACACGATTATAAATATTAACAGGATAGCGCCCGTAATTACCTATGTTATACATAAGAGGCATAATTGAACTTTTCGCATCCGACCAAAAACCAAGGCTCGCCAGCGTAACAAATATCCCTCCATATACAAGTGCTCCTCCTCCTACCATCAATATAAATAAGAAGAAATCATACCAGTAAAAAGATAATTGTAACTCCACAGCTGCATATCCCATTACAACAATCCCTGTAATAGCTCCAATTAAAGATTCAAGTTCCATTCTTTCTAATATAATTTGAAATAGGCTATGGATCGGTCGCGTTAATACACGATCCATCTCCCCTTTAATAATATATCGATCATTAAAATCCCATATATTAAAGAAAGCTGAAAAGATGGCAAATGGTACTAAAAAGAAACCATAAATAAAGATTACCTCTTCTCGACTCCATCCCTTCAATGCTTGTGTATGCCCAAATACAACGAGAATAAATATTAAATTAACTGCTTGAAGCGATAAATCAGAAAGTAAACCAACGATAAAATCGCCTCGATACTCCAATTTCGTTTTTATATATTGACTTGCATATTGTAAAAATAAGTTTATATATAGCATCTCATCATCCCCCTTGTACAATTAGACGTTTTCTCGCCGTTCTCCACATGAGTACAATTGGAATAATAAGTACAATCGCCCAAATCACTTGAAATACTAAAGCCTCATACAACTTACTCCCCTGTATACCTTCAGAAAAAATCATACTTGGAATATAACTAATAGCCTGAAACGGTAAAAACATCATTGCTTTTTGGGCCCATAACGGATAAAAACTAATTGGTAATAATAGACCTGAAAATAAATCAATAACAACGCGTTTTGCATACATAATTCCACTATTATTAAATAGGAAAAACGTAAGCATTCCCGTCATTAAATTAATTTGTGTATTAATAATAAAGCTAAATATTAAAGATAAGAAGAAATATAACCAAGTTTGAAAATTCGTTGTAATTTGCAACGAAAATAATAACGTAACGATAACCATGCCTGGAATGGAAAAGAAGGCAAAACGGAATATTCCCTCGCCAAGACCTTGCATAACTTTCATTCCCAAATAGTTATACGGACGAATTAATTCTACAGCCACACGTCCTTCTTGAATCTCCATCGCAATTTCCCTATCTATATTATTAAAATAGAAGGCACGTGCCATCCACGCGATTGCGATATACGTGGTCATTTGCGAAATAGATAAACTTTCAATATTCTCTTTTCCGCTATAAATTGCTTGCCATAAAAAATAGTAAGCACCGATATTAATCGTATAAATTAAAATCCCGCTATAGTAATTTGTACGATACGCAAGCATCATTAAAAAGCGAATTCGAATCATTTCAATATACTTACCCATGCGTAATACCTTCTTCATAAATGTTACGAATAATTTCCTCTGTAGACACTTCGTTAATTTTTAAATCTTTAATTTGAAATGCTTGTACTACTTTAGAAATAAGCATTGAAATAATAACTTCTTCATTCGGAATTTTTGCAACCCATGCATTTTCCTCTTTCGCTTTCGACCAAACAACATGATTATCTGGCATAACCATTGATAAAGCCTGATAGGAAACTGGTGCAACAAACTGAAAGTGAATTTCCTTCTCTGCTCCCCACTGCGTACGAAGATTACTTAAAGAACCGTCATACATAATATTCCCTTCATCCAGCATGATAACGCGCTCACATAAAGCTTCAATATCAGTAATATCGTGTGTTGTTAATAAAATTGTTGTTTTATAACGTTCATTCATTTCTTTTAAAAATTCACGTATTTTCAATTTCACAAGTACATCTAACCCAATTGTTGGCTCATCTAAAAATAATAACGGTGGATTATGAATTAAGGCTGCCGCTAATTCACAACGCATCCTTTGACCAAGAGATAATTTTCGAACTGGTTTATCTAATAAAGGCCCTATATCTAACGTTTCAATTACGTGCTCCATATGCTCCTTATACTGAGCGTCTGATACACCGTACACTTTCTTTAATAAACGAAACGATTCTTGTACTGCAATATCCCACCAAAGTTGCGAACGCTGTCCAAAAACAACACCAATTGTTCTTACAAATTCTTCTCTTTGTTTATGTGGGTTCATTCCATTTACTGTGATTTGCCCTGATGTCGGAGTTAAAATCCCCGTAAGCATTTTAATTGTTGTTGATTTACCAGCACCGTTCTCACCGATATAACCAACCATTTCACCTTGCTTTACAGTAAAAGATACATCATTTACTGCTGGTACTATTTTATAATTACGATTTAATAAATCGCGAAATGCACCCTTTAAGCCCGGACGACTTGAATAGGCTGTAAACTCTTTACGTAACCCTTGTACCTCAATTACCGATTTCATAATCGGACCCCCCTCCTAAATGTCACAACGAATAGTTTACCCAACTGCCTGCGCTATCACAAACAATACGTCTTTTCAAAAAACATGTTAGAATAATACATAGATTTTTGTAAGGAGATGAATTGTAGTGAAATTCACAAAGTCAGAAGCATTACATAAAGAAGCTTTAGAGCATATCGTTGGCGGTGTTAATAGTCCTTCTCGTTCTTTTAAAGCAGTTGGCGGCGGCGCTCCTGTTGCTATGGAACGTGGGAAAGGCGCTTATTTCTGGGATGTAGACGGAAATAAATATATCGATTATTTAGCAGCATACGGTCCTATTATTACTGGACATGCTCATCCGCATATAACAAAAGCAATTACAACAGCTGCTGAAAATGGGGTACTTTATGGAACACCAACAGCGCTAGAGGTAAAATTCGCAAAAATGTTAAAAGAAGCAATGCCTGCATTAGATAAAGTCCGTTTCGTAAACTCTGGTACAGAAGCAGTGATGACAACGATTCGTGTTGCTCGTGCTTATACAGGTCGCACAAAGATCATGAAATTCGCTGGTTGTTACCACGGTCATTCTGATTTAGTACTTGTGGCAGCTGGATCTGGTCCTTCTACTTTAGGAACTCCTGACTCAGCTGGCGTACCACAAAGTATTGCACAAGAAGTTATTACCGTTCCATTTAATAATGTAGAAACTTTAAAAGAGGCTTTAGATAAATGGGGTCATGAAGTAGCAGCTATCCTTGTAGAACCAATCGTTGGAAACTTCGGTATTGTAGAGCCTAAACCAGGATTCCTTGAAAAAGTGAATGAACTTGTTCACGAAGCTGGCGCACTAGTAATTTATGATGAAGTTATTACTGCTTTCCGCTTTATGTACGGTGGTGCTCAAGACTTACTTGGTGTGACACCTGACTTAACAGCGCTTGGTAAAGTTATTGGCGGCGGCTTACCAATCGGTGCTTACGGTGGTAAGAAAGAAATTATGGAACAAGTTGCTCCGCTTGGACCTGCATACCAAGCTGGTACAATGGCAGGAAACCCTGCTTCTATGGCATCAGGTATCGCTTGTCTAGAAGTACTTCAACAAGCAGGGCTTTATGAGAAATTAGATGAACTTGGTGCAATGCTTGAAAAAGGAATTTTAGAGCAAGCAGCGAAACATAATATCGACATTACATTAAACCGTCTAAAAGGGGCTTTAACTGTATACTTCACAACAAACACAATTGAAGATTACGATGCCGCACAAGATACAGACGGTGAAATGTTCGGTAAATTCTTCAAGCTTATGCTTCAAGAAGGAGTTAACTTAGCACCTTCTAAATACGAGGCATGGTTCTTAACTACAGAACATACAAAAGAAGATATTGAATATACAATCGAAGCTGTCGGCAGAGCATTTGCTGCCCTAGCAGACAATAAATAATCCCGTCATTAAAAGGAAAAAAGAAAGCTCACCTTTCTTTTTTCCTTTTTTCTATTTCATAAATTCCGTATTAATAGTATAATTATTCATAATTATCTGTTTTATATTCTTTTACAGCATTACTATCTCTGTGTACAAGGTGATTCGCACCTTAAATAGTAAGATTATTCTAACTTTTACAAGAGGGGGGATTGACGGATGCTCAATAAAAAAAATACATGGACACCGTCTTTATTTCGAGATTATAGAAATGCAGAACATGATGCGTGTGGAATCGTTTCCGTTATGGAGAAACGAAAAATTGCTACAAAAGAAAACATTGACCTTTGCATACAATCACTCGTCAAAATGAATCATAGAGCTGGTTTCATTAATGGCGAGGGCGATGGCATCGGCATTCACATTGATGTACCAAAAACGCTTTGGAATGAAAAACTAAAAAGTAGCGGATATAATCCAACGATTGTGGATCATCCCCACTTTATCGTTGGACATTTTTTTCTAAATAAAAAAGAAGACATTACTGCCTTAAAAAATTATATTCGTACGCAATTAAACAACAAAAACTTTACTATCATTTTCGAAAATGATGATGTAACAAACTCAGATGCGCTCGGTCCACTTGGTAAACAAGAAGAACCTTTATTTTGGCAAGTTGCCCTTATCTCAGAAAACGAAATTACAAATATTGAGCAAACATTATTTTCTGTCACAATAAAAATAGAGGAAAACGAAGCAATTCATGTTGCTTCATTAAGTCGTGATCATGTTGTATATAAAGTTCTAGGTGCTGGTGATACGCTTGTTGCCTACTATAATGATTTACAACATCCGCTTATCGCTTCAACTATGACATTAGGACATAACCGCTACTCTACTAATACATTATCTAATTTTTTTCGTGTACAACCATTTAGCATTCTCGGACATAATGGTGAAATTAACACAATTGCGAAATTACGCGATCAAGCCGAAATGATTGATGTACCACTTACTGCAGGAGGCAGTGACTCTCAAGATTTAAACCGCACCTTAGAAACCCTACTTGTTCAATACAACTACAGCTTATTTGAAGCAATGGAAATTCTATTCCCACCAATTATTAATGAAATTAAACTTTATGAAACACCTTTACAAGATTTATATACGTATATACGTGAAGCATGGGGACATTTTGCCCAAGGACCAGCTGGCATCATTTCCCGTTTTAAAGATGAAGCTGTTTTCAGCGTTGATTCCCTTGGATTACGCCCAGTATGGAAAGTAGAGACAGAGAGCTCTTATATTTTCTCTTCTGAACCTGGAGTTGTATCACCAACTAAATATGTAGCAGAACCAAAACCACTCGCTCCTGGAGAAAAAGTCGGATTAAAATGGAATGAACAAGATGAACTTGTTCTTTATGAATATGACAAATATCAAATCCAAGTATATAACCGTTTTAAAAAGCGAATTGATACTACCAATTACCATTTAAATTTATCTATCCCTGAAACGAAAAAAATCCAAGGGCTATGTGATTCTGTTCAAGTTGAAACGAAACAATACGTCGCTTTCGGATGGGACCGAGAACATATTCAACTTCTTGAACAGATGGCAACAAAAGGCGTTGAGCCAATACGCTCACTTGGGCATGACTCACCACTTGCCGCACTTGATACTGATAGACGAAATATCGCTGACTTTATTAAAGAAAGTGTAGCTGTTGTTACAAACCCTGCAATTGACCGTGACCGTGAAATTGAACACTTCTCTACACGTACTGTACTTGGAGAGCGTCCAAGTTTATTAAGCGGCGCAAAACGGCCATTTGTAGTTGAAATGCTTTCACCAATTATTTTAGAAGGAAGCGTGGCACAACCTATTGCAGAGGAATTACACACAATTACGTACGAACAACTCATAGAGCTATTTAAAACTCATAACTCTATCGCCACAATCTCTGCTACATTCAGCTCGTCAGAAACTCTACAATGTGCATTAAGCCGCATTAGTTCTGAAGCGATAGCTGCTGTTAACAATGGTGCTTCCCTACTAGTATTAGATGACGCAAAAGCCCATCTAAATGAAAGATTGTGGATTGATCCACATTTAGTTACTGCTAAAGTACATCAAGCATTAAGTGAAAATAAATTACGCCGCAATTGTTCTCTCGTTATACGTTCTGGTGCCCTTCGCTCCTTACATGACATTGTCACGCTATATGGATTAGGAGCAGATGGTATTAATCCATATTTATTATTCGCGACTGTAAATGACGGAACAAAAACACCAATTACGAATCTGTATAATGCACTTAATAAAGGATTAGAAAAAGTCATTTCAACAATTGGAATTCATGAGTTACGTGGTTACGGACGTCTCTATTCATCTATTGGGTTACATGAAGAAATCGCAAATATATTACAGATTACAAATTTCTTCGGTTCAAATGATTTAGCTTTTTCACTTGAATCACTTGCTGAAGATGCAAAAATGCGAGCGGATGATTATAACAATCCTAAAATTAGAATGCGAAAATCATTTCATATATTCCCGCGAATTTGGAAAGCAATCGGCGATGTTGCAAAAGGAAATTCTTATGATGATTACCGTGACAAGTTAAGTGAACTAGAAGAGAATAATCCCATCGCAATCAGACACCTTGTTCAAACGAAACAAACAAAACATGTCGTTCCAACTGAAGAAGTATCTATCGGCATTAAAAACCATGATTTTCCATTTATTATTAGTTCTATGTCATTTGGTTCTCAAAACGAAATTGCCTTTCGCGCATATGCAGAAGCGGCCGATCAGCTAAATATGATTAGCTTGAACGGTGAAGGCGGCGAAATTAAAGATATGATTGGAAAATATCCACATACACGTGGACAACAAGTGGCATCTGGGCGATTTGGAGTAAATGCCGAACTACTAAACTCATCGAACTTAATTGAAATCAAAATTGGTCAAGGCGCAAAGCCTGGGGAAGGTGGGCATTTACCTGGTTCAAAAGTAACAGCCAAAATCGCTGAAGCACGTAATGCGACAATTGGCTCAGATTTAATTTCACCTTCTAATAACCATGATATTTATTCAATTGAAGATTTAGCTCAAATGATTACGGAAATTAAAACAGCTAATCAACTTGCCAAAGTAGCCGTGAAAGTCCCTGTCGTTCCTAATATCGGAACAATTGCTGTCGGTATCGCCAAAGCTGGTGCTGATTTTATTAACATTAGCGGATTCGATGGCGGAACAGGTGCTGCACGTATTCACGCCTTGCAACATGTAGGTCTTCCTGTAGAAATTGGTGTTAAAGCCGCTCACAACGCTTTATTAGAAGCGAGCATGAGACATAAAGTAGAGATTTGGGCAGATGGTGGTATTCGAAGTGTAAATGATGCCTTGAAAATCATGCTTCTCGGAGCAAACCGTATTGGATTTGGCACACTATCAATGATTGCAATCGGCTGCACTACTTGCCGTGGGTGTCATCTAGATACTTGCCATGTCGGAATTGCAACACAAATCGAGTCTGAAGCACAAGCAAAGGAACATGGGTTACGCCGCTTCGTCCCACGCGAATTAGAAAGCGCAGTTACTGGCCTGCTAAATTTATTCACCTCTTTCGGTATAGAACTAAAACGATTAACAGGACAGCTTGGGTATACAAATTTACAAGCAATTGTTGGGCGTTCTGATTTATTAGAGCAAGTTCGAGGCGAAAATTTATTAAACTTACGTAATTTATTACAAATAATAGAACATCCATCTGTTACAACAACAGATGGTGTACCAGAAAAACAATTTAAGACAGTTCATTCCGCTGACTCAAAAGAATTAGTAGGCGTTGGTGTAGAGCAACGCGTTATGGGTGGTCTAGAATCATGTTATCGCGTTCGCAGTAAACTATATGAAGCTACTCAACTTGAACCACTTACATTAAAGTATACGAATGGTTCTATTCCCGGAAATGGGTTAGGCGCTTACAATAGTGAAAATTTATTTATACACGTAAATGGCGGCGCACAAGATGGCATTGGTAAAACTTCCTTTGGTGGTGGGATTTATATAACGAAATCAAAAGGAAAAGACGGAGTATATTATAACGGTTCTGTCGGAAAAGGATTTGGATATGGTGCACAAAAAGGGGCACTATACGTGCAAGGGAACGCTGATGCTCGCGCTGGCATTCGCCTTTCTGGGGCAGACATGATAATTGGAGGTAGAATAACAAAACCACTCCGTGAAAAAGAGCAAGGAAATATAGGGGCATACTCCAATATTAAAGGTTTTGCTTTTGAATATATGACAAATGGGCGAGCGCTTGTTTTAGGTGACCCTGGTCCATGGATTTGCGCTGGCATGACTGGCGGTGTTGTTTATTTGCGTCATGATTCAAACTTAGGCCTAACAGAACAGGCCTTAAAAAGAAGAATTGCAAAAGGGGCAAATGTTACATTACAACCAATTAGTAAAAATGGTTTGAAAGATGTAACTGAATTATTGCTAGACTATATTCGTGTACTAAACGAACATGAGCAATATGAGGAAGTTGCTTTATTAACAGCATTATTAGATGATATACAGAACCAGTTTTTTGAGATTATCCCGAAAAAAGAACAGGCAGACCCATCTATCTCAACAGAGTAAAATGAGTAATTTTCATTATTAAGAAAAAATTGACGAAGTACGCTTCTCATAGTAATCTATAGTAACAATTTGAGACCTGCTGAAATTCAGCAGGTTTTTTTACTAAAAACTGATGTTTAAAAGGAATTAGGAAAAATTATGAAGTGAAACTTTAATTAGCCTACACCAATCGAGCGTTTACCGGCATCTAGCTTCTAATTTTTGAGGCAGGAATCTTACTACTCACAATTAGCGGGATAAAATGAACACTAATTTCTTTTAACGTCACTAAAATATCACTTGCTAACATATTGTAATGAATGTATAGTATCATGTTGTACATTCATTATGACAAGAGAAAGGATCTTATTAAGGGTATGAAACTTGGTGCTCGCATTTTAAAAACGGGTATTGCCATCACGTTAGCTTTATTTGCTTGTATTTTACTTCAATTACCGAGTCCGGTATTTGCGGGAATTTCAGCTATCTTTGCTGTTCAACCGTCTGTATACCGTTCTTATTTAACAGCACTTGAACAAATTCAAGCAAATGTAATTGGTGCGATATTTGCTATCGCATTTGCTACTGCTTTTGGACATAATCCTTTTATTATTGGATTAACATGTATATTAGTAATTGCTCTTACATTACAATTACGATTAGAAAACACAATATCAATTGCTTTAGTAACAGTTATCGCCATTATGGAGTATCAAGGCGAAGATTTCTTTAGTTTTGCCTTACTTCGATTTGCGACGATTATGATTGGTATTATTGCGGCTTCACTTGTAAATTTAGTATTTATGCCGCCAAAATATGAAACAAAACTTTATCATCGTATCGTTGATAATACAGAAGAAATTGTAAAATGGATTCGAATGAATAGCAGGCAGGCTTCTGATTTTACAACGCTAAAAACTGATATTGATCGTATGAAAGAAAAAATGATTAAACTAAATCATTACTATTTGCTGTATAAAGAAGAAAGAAGCTATACGAAAAAAGTAAAGTTCGCAAAAATTCGTAAGCTCGTTTTATTCAGACAAATGTTAGCGACAACAAGCCGTGCTTTAAGTACGTTAAAATCATTACACCGTACTGAAAATGAACTGCGCTATATGCCGGAAGAATTTCAGGAATCTATCCAAAATGAACTTGACTCATTAACGCATTATCATGAACAAGTTTTATTAAAATTTATTGGTAAAGCAAAAAAACAACAATCAGTTGAAATGCTTGATGAAGTTGAAACAGGTAAACAAGAATTAATTGATATCTTTATGGAATATCAAAATAAGGACGATGAAGAAGCATATAAAACATGGTTACATCTCTTCCCTCTTATTTCTTCCATCATTAACTATAGCGAAGAAGTAGAGCATTTAGATTTGCTTGTAGATAGCTTCTACACATATCATAAACCAGAAAAAGAACTCCAAATCGATGATAAAAAAGAAGACGAATAAAAAAACAGCTCCTTTTATGGTAAAGGAGCTGTTTCTGTTATATGTTGAAGTTGATATAAATTGTAATAAAATCCTCTTTTTCGCATTAACTCTTCATGAGAACCAGTCTCTTTAATCTCACCGTCTTCAATGTAAATAATCGTATCAACATGCGTAATCGTCGCTAATCGATGTGCGATTATAATCGTTGTCCGGTCAGCAGCTAACGTCTGAAGCGCCTCTTGAATATACCTTTCATTTTCTAAATCTAATGCTGAAGTTGCTTCATCTAATATAAGTACCGACGGATTCTTTAGAAACACTCGTGCAATTGCCACGCGTTGTCTTTGCCCGCCTGATAGCTTCACACCACGTTCTCCAACGACAGTATTATAACCATCTGGTAAGTCTATAATAAAATCATGAATTTGCGCAGCTTTGGCAGCTGCAATCACTTCTTTCTCTGTAGCTTTCGGATTTCCATATAAAATATTAGCTCCAATTGTATCGCTAAACAATAAATTATCCTGCAGTACAATTCCAATATGACTACGCAAATTTCTCATATTGTACTTTCTTACATCTATGCCATCTACATAAACCGCGCCTTCAGAAACATCATAGAAACGCGGGATCAAACTAGCAAGAGATGACTTTCCTCCCCCACTCGCTCCTACAAGCGCTACTTTCTCTCCAGGCTGCATAGTTAATGACAAGTTGTGTAATATCTCTTTTTCATCTGCATTATAACGAAAAGAAACATTGTCAAATACAATTTCTCCATTTAATTTTTTCGTTTGTACCGCATTTGGTACATTAACAATATCGTATTTTTCATCTAACAGTTCAAACACACGGTCCATCGATGCAAAAGATTGTGTTAATGTTGTAGATGAATTAACAAGGCGGCGAAGCGGACTATATAAACTATCCATATATCCAACAAAAGCTACCATCGTTCCTAGCGTTAACTGCCCTTGAATTACTTCATATGCTGCAAAACCAATCACAAGTAACGGACCTAAATCGGTTAACGTATTTACTGCCGAAAATGTTCTTGCCGTCCAACTTGTATGGGTTAATGCTTTCGTTAAAAATTCATTATTTCTTTTTTCAAACTGCTTCCCCTCATACTCTTCTAACGCAAAGCTACGTGTCACTTGCATTCCTTGAATACGTTCATGCAAATACCCTTGCATCGTCGCTAACGCTTGTGAACGCTCTTTCGTCAATTTCCGAAGACGTCCGAAAAAATATTTCACTGCAATTACATAAATAGGTAAAATCAATAACGCAACAAATGTTAATTTTATATTCATAGAAAACATAACAATGATAGCAATAGCAATTGTTGCAGTATCTAACCAGACGTTCATCAAACCAGTAATTACAAAATCCTTCGTTTGTTCTACATCATGGATGACACGCGAAATAATCTCCCCTGTTTTTGTATTGGAGTAATAACGTAAACTTAACTTTTGTAAGTGACCGAAAATATGCTTCCGCAAATCATACAGTATTGTATTTGCGATACGTTGGGCGAAATATTGACGATAATATTCAATCGGTGGTCTTAATACCGCAAAAATAAAAAAAGCAATTCCAATCGCTGTTATTAATTGAGATGTTTTATCTTGAAGTGAGCCCGCGCCTTGAATTACATCATCGATAATATACTTTAATAACCACGGCATAATAAGTGGGATACCGAACTTAACTAGTCCAATAATAATTGTAATAGCAATAAGCCATCGATATGGTTTAACAAATTGTAAATATCTTTTTATGCCTTGCACATAATCCCCCCTCTAATAGGACAAACCTGCCGGGAAGCCCCCTGCAGGTTTGTTTTAATTTCTGTACATTAAATATCGTTCATACCACATATCTACGAAGTCTGGTGCAAATGGACCTTTTCTTTGATGAATCCACTGTGTTAAATGTGCTACATTTCGTTTTAAAATTGTATCAATAACAGGTGGATACTGCATAATTTGACTATGTTTTTCATACTCATCTTCATCTAGAAGCGTATATGTCATATCTGGATATACTTTAATATCTAAATCATAATCAATATACTTTAATGCTTCAGGATCATACGCAAAAGGTGAGCTTAAATTACAATAATAATATACGCCATCTTCCCTAAGCATCCCAATCACATTAAACCAATAGTTGGCATGAAAATAACAAATTGCTGGTTCACGAGTAATCCATGTTCGGCCATCCGATTCTGTAACTACTGTACGATCATTCGCTCCGATTACAAGACTCTGTGTCCCTTTTAAAATTGTTGTTTCTTCCCACATTCTATGAATGGAGCCATTATGTTTATAACTATGTATTTGTACTTTTTCTCCTTCTTTGGGAAATCCCATATATGCTCCCTTCTTTCAACTGCAAATGCCCTTTGAACGGCATTCACTTTTTTTCTATTATAACTTTTTTGTCGAAATTTTAAAACTAAAGGGATAAGACTCTATTTTTCAAACTGAATATGCAGGAGGTTTATCGTTGAATACTATGCCCCAACTCTTCTTAAGAGATAGGGATTGTACTGCATTATTTATAAGCGAGGACATGTAATAGAAAAAGCCCTTCTCTATTTCCATACAAAGAAGGACTTTTCACCTGAAGATAACAATATATCTTACCCTAAATTTGAAATCATTTTTTCAGTTGCAAAAGATTGAATTACACTATTCGTTTGTTCTTCAAATTTCTCATGTAACATCTTCAACGCTACTTCTGTTCTATATATTTCCTGACGGATAAAATGCAGTTCTTTTTTATCGCACGTATCTTTTTCATTCATTTCGATTTGTTGATACTTCTCTAGATGTGCTTGTAACTTTAACAACTCATCCATCGTTTCTAATTGCTCCCCTACCAACTTATCAAAATCGTTCATTACTTACCCCCTTTTGGACTTATTCATCAGTTATTATTCCTAATTACATAATTCTAATTGTTAACTTCCTTCTCCTTTGACTACATTTGTTGACTTATTAGAAGTTATGTCGTTCGCTTTCTTTTCATTACAACGATCCACGCAAAAAGAAAACACTTCTCCCGAATTAGAGAAGTGTTTTTCTTTCATTACTGATTTGAGCTAGAAGATTGTGATTGTTTTGCAGCTGACTTAGCATTTTGTTTTTTCACAGAATGCACGTCTGTTTCAGTTGCAAATTCTGTACCATAACTAGCGTTTGCACTTTGTGCACCAGAAGCTTGTGCTTTCTTTGCTTCTGATTGTGCGTTTGCTTGTTTTACAGCTTGTACATCTGTTTCAGTTGAAAACTCTGTACCATAACTAGCATTTGTACTTTGAATGCTAGCACCAGAAGTTGCTTTGTTATAACCTTGTTGTTTTTTACTCATCTTTCTCACCTCCACAATCAATAATGTAACCAATTCACTTAGAAGCTATCCGTAATTTTCTTTTTTAAAATTTCCGCATATAACTTTTGTTACTCATTCAAACTATAGAAAATGGAGGTGTAAATATGTATATAGGACGCGATATGACTGAACTAACGATGATTTCAAAAAATGAATGGAAAGAAGATGAATTAGCTTATTTTCATCACTCACTACAACAGGTTCTGCCTTATTTAAATGTAGAAGGGCAAAGTATTTACAAAGAAATTGTAGTAGAAATCGAATCAAGAGGCGGCTTACAAGAAGGTGAAGCTAGTTGGACTCATGGGACAAAAATTTCTTACGATTAAAAAAGTGTTCCCTAGATTGGGAACACTTTTTTATTTATTGCATTGTAATTTTCTCCACACAATTTTCATAAATAGTACGGTGTGATTTTGAGAAAGGTAATTGCTCAAATACCTCTTTTGATACAAATTTTAATGTATCTGTATCAACAATATTACCTGTTACTTTTCCGTAAAATACAAATATATCCCAAGTACGATGTGTAAACGTATGTTGTACATTCATTGCGTATTCATCAATAGAAACCTCGAGCTCAAATTTTTCTTTCATATAATCTATAAGCTGTTCCTTCTGATTTCGAATACTTTCTCCAAGTTCCACATTCGGAAACTCCCACATGTTAGCTAACAAACCTGTACTTGGACGTTTATTAATAACGTAACGACCGTCTTCAGTTTGAAGTACACCTGCAACAATAGGTACCATTTTAGGAGCTTTCGCTTTACTTTTTACTGGTAATTCTTTTTGAACACCTTCAGCATATCCTCTGCAATGTTCACGTACAGGACAAAGTAAGCATGCTGGATTTTTCGGAATACAAATTAGTGCACCTAATTCCATCAATCCCTGATTAAAATAAGATGGGTTTTCTACTGAAATAATTTCACGCACAATCTCTTCAAAAACTTTTCGAGTCTTTGGTTTTGCAATATCATCCCATACTGATAAAATACGAGATAATACACGCATAACATTTCCATCAACTGCCGGCTCTGGTATACCATATGCGATACTTAAAATAGCACCTTTTGTATATGGTCCCACTCCTTTTAACTTTTCAATTTTCTTTACATCACTTGGTACAACTCCGCCGTATACTTCTTTTACCTCCTTTACTGCCGCATGTAAATTACGTGCTCTAGAATAATATCCTAAACCTTCCCATGCTTTTAATACTTCTTCATCATCTGCATTCGCTAACGCTTCAAGTGTAGGAAACTTCCCCATAAAATTTGCGTAATATGGTTTTACAGCTTCTACTCTTGTTTGCTGTAACATAATTTCAGAAACCCAAACGCGGTATGGATCTTTATTCTTTCTCCATGGTAAGTCGCGCTGTTCTTCTTCAAACCAACCAATTAAATCATTTTGAAACTGCTCTATATTAAAATTGTTTAGTATTTCAAGTGTCAAACTTGATCCCCCTCATTTTTTTGCATATAAGTACTATTATAAAGATTTTAGGAAAAAATTTAAGTAAGATGATACAGGAAATAGAAGGCAAAGGACTTGAGGTATCGAATAAAAAGAGTTACATTAATAAAAAACGGAGGTGGATTTCTATGGACACAGCCACTCACCTTGTTATGGGTATCACTTTAGGTAGCTTAGCAACATTAGATCCAGCCATAGCACAAAGTGATATTGGCCCCCAAGCTGTTATGCTTGCTACAATTGCTGGTTCCAACATTCCTGACATTGACACAGTTTTAAAATTGCGTAATAACGCTAAATATATAAGAAATCATCGTGGGATTACTCATTCTATTCCTGCGGTAATTCTTTGGTCATTCCTTATAAGTGGCATCTCTTTCGCCTTCTTTTCAGACGCTCCATATCTTCATCTACTGCTTTGGTCATTTATTGCTGTCTTCCTTCACGTCTTTGTAGATATTTTCAATGCCTATGGTACACAAGCATTACGGCCTTTCACAAAAAAATGGGTCGCACTCGGCGTGATTAATACATTCGATACCGTAATTTTCTTTATCCATATACTTGCAATTGCTTGCATGCTCGTCGGTTCTCATAAGGGATATACAGCTTTAGCGGCATATATATTAATGATTGTTTACTATATCGGACGGATTATGATGCACAGAAATATAAGAAGTGTTGTACACAAACGTTTCAAAAATGTCGAAAAGATTATCATTTCTCCTTCTTACCGATTTTACCATTACCATTTAGCAATCGTTACGGCTGATTATTACTACGTTGCGAGATGGCACCGTGGTAACATCATGATATATGATAAGTTCGATCGGGTACCGTTCCCAGACAATAATATTATGCGAGCAGCTAAACAAGATGAAAACATCTCGGCCTTTCTATCTTTCTCTCCTGTATATCGCTGGGATATTTTTGATCATGACCATTATTATGAAGTACGATTCATTGATTTACGATATCGAAGTAAAGATTATTATCCATTTGTTGCAATCGTTCAGCTCGACCACAATTTAAATATTATTAGTTCCTATACAGGATGGATCTTTAGTGAAGAAAAGCTTCGAAAAAAACTGGAATTACTTCCACATTAAAAAAAGCGACTTAAGTCGCTTTTTTAATGTTTCAAATGATCTTCTTGATTAATTAAATGACTATACTTCGGATTATTTGTACGCATTTCATGAAGGCGTACACCATGATTATTAATCCATGATCGTACCACTTGTTCCGTCATTTCATCGCCTTGATAACGACCTGATTTTGCATAAGTTGTTTGAAAATCTTCCCATAGTAACTCAACCCACGCACGAGCTTGTGCGTAAGAAAGCTTGTCATTCTTGTCTAATAATTCTTTCGTTAATGTTTCATAAATATCATTCATATTATAATCTCCTTTTACCTATTTATCCCTTCATTTCTAAAGGATAGTTTCTTCAATTTTGCACATTCTATAATTGATACTTCTTAAAGAGGTATCAACCGATAATGAGGAGGGCGTTCGTAATGGGTAAACAAGCCGAGTTTTGGTCTGAGTCAAAAAACAACAGCAAAATCGACGGTCAACCGAAAGCGAAATCACGCTTCGCTTCGAAACGACCTAACGGCACAATTAACACGCACCCACAAGAACGTATGCGTGCTGCAAATCAGCAGGAAGAGTAATACAAATTAAATTAACTTCCTACACGAGGTGATAAAGATGAGCTACCGTGATCGCTTAGATAGTCGTTCTGAATTATTTAACCATACGTGGACTCGTCCAAAACATGCGAAAGCGCAAGTTAACGGACAGACGCAACAAACCCAGTCTCTCATTATATTGGCAAATGAATGTAAAAAACGCCAATTTTAGAATCTCCTATCTCCTTTAACGCCTACCAAAGATGAAAACCAGAGAGATATATGCTCTCTGGTTTTTATTTTTCTTGCAATAAGGAAATTGGTATGCCAATCTCTTCATTATCATTTTGCTTATATCCCCAAGCAAATACCCCATTGAAATACGTAATTTTAAATAATACACCAGGTTCTTCTACTAATTCATATGTTTCACCAATACGGAATTTGTTTATATCCGTCATATAAGCACGAGCCATTGCCATTTTTCTCATTAATACATCAAATTCATTGACAATCCCAAGCTGCTCAGCTTTTACTGCTTGCTCCTTCAAAGCGCCAATTTCTTCCCTTAGCTCATGCGGTGTCATTTCACTGTAGCGTTTTGGCATATTCATCTTATTCTCCTCATTCCTCTTCGCGTTTCATTTGCAAAAATATCTCGATTTCATCAATAGAGAATCCTTTTCGATATAACGCTTGTTTCATCTTGTTTTCAAATGTCCATCCATCATGCTTCTTATATTTCTCATAATATTTATTCCCATGATAGTGTAACGCTTCTTGTTGCTTTTCGTCATCTTTTTCGTCTTTCAATTCTTCCAAACAAATTTGAATTACTTCTCTAGAATATCCTTTTCGAACAAGCATCTCATCTAACTTTAGTTTCATTTGTAAAAAAGAATGTTTTTGATAAGATTTTTTCTTCTTCTCTATGAGAAACAAGGCATTCTCAATTTGCTTTTCCTTCGGATATTCTTGTAAACTATGTGTAATAATTAAATCCTGAACACCTTTATTTAATAACTCTCTTTTAATAACAGTTGGACCTTTTCGATTCACATTACTTTGCGTTCGCGTATATAAAACAGCATACTCTTTATCATTAATATATCGGTCATGTAATAATTTCGAAACGACTTCAGAGATGATGGCCTGTCCCACTTCTTTTTTTCGTAAAAAATCTTCTATTTCTTGTTTTGTTCTCATTTGATAGGATAAATAGGAGATTGCTTGTAAATATGCTTTTTGCACTTCTTCATTGTACAAAATATTTCCTAACTCGATTTCATCAATTTCTAAGCCTTTTTGTAATCCATGTTTTATTAAGATTACTTGATCCACACTAAATCCATACTCTTCGCCTTGACCTTTATCAATATAAATATTAAATCGTTCTTTCGATCGTTTTTGTACTTCTATTTTTGTAATGACAGCCATACTCTCACCTCTCTATTATTTTAACATAGTCGAGGAACATTTTTTCTTTTCAAGAATATATATAATGAGGAGGAAATACTTGTGAAAATCGCAATTTCTGGTGGTACAGGCTTTATCGGTAAATCCCTTTCTACTTTTTTTATTCAAAAAGGATATACTGTTTACATTCTCACACGAAAAAAAACTACTGAAACTTCCGATCCTAACCTTCAGTATGTTCAATGGACACCAGATTTACAAACCTTCCCCCTCTCTTCTATTGATGTAGTTATTAATCTAGCCGGAGAGTCTATTAATAGTAGATGGACAAAGCAACAAAAGAAAGCCATTTTAAACAGTAGAATTCAAACAACAAAAGGACTCATTAAACAATTGCAGGGACTCCATACAAAGCCACACACATTTATTAACGCAAGTGCTATTGGATACTATGGAACGTCTGAAATAGAGTCTTTTACAGAACAGCATGAGACTCCTGGAAATGACTTTTTAGCAAATACAGTATATTCATGGGAACAAGAAGCATCTAAAGCACGTTCTCTCGGAATACGAACAATCTACGCAAGATTTGGAGTTGTATTAGGTGCAAATGAAGGAGCTCTTCCAAAAATGCTACTTCCCTATCAATTCTATATCGGCGGCACCATTGGTTCTGGGAAGCAATGGTTATCATGGATTCATATAGACGATGTCGTTCGTATGATGGATTTCATTATACACAAAAAAGAAATTGATGGTCCTCTTAATATGACAGCACCAACACCTATAAGAATGAAGGAATTTGGAGAAACCATTGCAACTATAATGAAAAAGCCTCATTGGTTGCCTGTACCTTCTTTTATCATTCAAACTTTATTAGGTGAAATGAGCATACTTGTACTAGAAGGGCAACGTGTATTACCCATTAAAGCAATTGAACATGGATACCAATACACATTTCCAGAAATAGACCATGCATTACAAAATATACTTTCGCATACAATGTAGTACTTCTAAAACACAATTTTACATGGGCTCTTTCAAAACTTTCATTTTCTAGGATCCGAAGCATTACCATACAAATAACCTTTCAGTTACTTTCCCTTAACTTCCATTAGCATTATAAAGTAACAGAAATGAGGTACCTATGAAAATATTGCTCAAACAAGCCATTGTATACCCTATTACATCTCAAAAGTTTCAAGGAGATGTACTCGTTACAGGAGAGCGAATTACCGAGGTCAAACCTTTTATTCCACCTACTCAAGATATGACCGTTATAGATGCACGAGCACTCCATCTCTTACCTGGCTTTATTGATGTCCATACTCACCTTGGTCTCTATGATGAAGGTACTGGTTGGGCTGGAAATGATGCCAATGAAACATCTGAAGTTTCAACACCACATATTCGTTCTTTAGATGGAATCCATCCTTTCGATATTGCCTTTCAAGACGCTGTACAAAACGGAATTACAACCGTTCACGTTATGCCTGGCAGTCAAAATATTATCGGGGGTACTACTTGTGTAATAAAAACAGCTGGAACTTGTATTGATCATATGATTATTCAAGAACCTGCTGGTTTAAAGATTGCCTTTGGAGAAAATCCTAAAAAAGTCCATAGTAATGGAACAAAAGAATCCATTACACGTATGGGGATTATGGGGTTACTTCGGGAATCATTCTATGAAGCACAACACTACGGGCACGAAGCTGATTTTCGAATGCTTCCTATTTTAAAAGCATTACGTCGTGAAATACCCGTACGTATCCACGCTCACCGAGCAGATGATATTAGTTCTGCTCTACGCTTTGCAACAGAATTCAATCTCGATTTACGCATTGAACATTGCACAGAAGGACACTTTATTGTTGAAGAACTTTCAAAACACAATTTGAAGGTTTCAGTTGGTCCCACTCTGACACGCCGTTCTAAAATCGAACTAAAAAACAAAACATGGGATACTTACCATATATTATCAAAAAATGGTGTGGAAGTTTCTATCACAACAGATCATCCTTATACACCCATTCAATATTTAAATGTTTGCGCTGCTGTTGCAGTAAGAGAAGGGTTAGACGAGAAAACAGCACTAGAAGGAATCACCATATTCCCAGCACGAAATTTGCGTTTAGAGGATAGAATTGGAAGCATCGAGGTTGGAAAAGACGCCGATCTCGTGCTATGGACTCATCATCCTTTCCATTATTTAGCCAAGCCTGTACTAACTATGATTGATGGAAAAATAATTTACAAAAAAAATAAAAAAAACTAGTTTATTTTTTTGACTAGATAAAGTATTATACGATTATAAACTGAATGAAACCATAATCAATTTGTGTCGTGATTATCATTTTCAAATTGATGAATGGGGAAGGCAAATGGTGCGCCACCAGCGTTAGAAACTGGTTCTAGTGGGTTCGATTCCCACCCCGAAATTTTTTAAAGATTGATATAAAAATTTCGAGGGTGGGGTGTTTTTTCGTCATGCTACCCTCGTGTGAGGAGGAGTTAGTATGTTGAAAAAACGCGACTTACACGACAGCCACGTTCTATACGAGTTAATGGTGGATCCAGCTGTCTTCCCTTTTGTGCGTCAAAAGGCTTATTCTTATGAAGAATATTTATTCTTAACGAAACAAACGATTGAAGCTGAAGAGCGTGGTGAATTAATTTCACGCACAATTTTAGATGAATGGGGTAACCCTATCGGAACAATTACTTTATTTGATGTGCAAGAAAAAGCTGGATTTCTCGGGACATGGCTTGGCAAACCATATCATGGAAAAGGCTATAATAAATTGGCAAAAGATTCATTTTTCAGTGAACTTTTCTATGAATTAGATATTGAAACAATTTTCATGCGTATTCGTAAAATAAATATTCGTTCTATTAAAGCTGCAGAAAAACTGCAATATGTGAATCTAGCAAACGAAACAAGAAAAGCCGTATATGATGAAATTAACGCAAACGAAGAAGTGTATAACTTATATGAAATTCCAAAAGATCAATACACACTTGCTACAATGCGAGATACAACCTTCCAAGATGCTCATCAATTAAAAGAAGCGTAATCTAAATTTTCTGAAATGATAATCAATCGTTAACATTTTCCATATGCGTATATCCCCTCATGTCTTTGGAAACGATAAATAGTAACTTTAAGACACGAGGTGATTTGTAATGGATAAAAAGAAACGTGATAAAGCAAAAAACACATTATCTAGTACACAAGAAGTTCTCTATCAACGCGAATTTCAAAAAGCAGATCGTGCAGCAGGATATCGCTCGAAAAGCATTTAAAGTGAAAATGAATAATTAGAAGTTTCCCCCCTAATTATTCATTTTCATTACATAATTTTCTCGACTGATAGAAGTAAGCAAAAAAGCCCCTTATACATAAGGGACTTTTTTGCTGTGGACAACTTTATCCACAAAACTGATGAAATTGTTAGTAATTTTCAAAAACATTTAATATTTTTCTATATTAAAGCATATATCAGCTGTTTTAATTGTGGATATTTTTCTAAAAATTGTGGACAATGTGGATATAGTTGTTAATATTCCGACTTTACTGTTTAATGAAAGCGCAATCCTTTTGTGGATAACTTGCTAAATTTTCTTTAAAATTAATAAAGAACCCTCTTTACATATACAAAGAGGGTTTCATATTAAGTAAAAGATTGTGCAAGAGCAGGTGATTTAATAGGTATATGACGCGGTTCTGCATGATTTTCCGCCAAAATTGCATCTACAATATGGCCAGCTGGCTCTGGAAGATAGATGCTTTTCATTGCTTCTTTCATTTGAAGAAGCTTCACATCATCTTGTAATAATGCCTCTGTTTTTGCAAAAACCTCACTATCATCGCGAATGACAACTGCTGCTCCCTTTCTTTCAAAGTACATCGCATTTTCATTTTCTTGTCCTGGAACAGGCTTATATAAAATGACAGGTACTTGCAACGCTGCTGCTTCACTTAATGTTATTCCGCCTGGCTTCGTAATCATACAAGAAGTAACACGGAATAATTCATCAATATTTTCAACATACCCAAACACTTTTAATGCATCGGAATTTTGCTTCTGTAAACTTAATAAATCCTGTTTTAAAGCTTCATTTTTCCCACAAACGACAACTACTTGTAAATTAGGCACTGACATAAATGATTGGCATAGTTCTTTTACATTTCCTAATACCCCATGAGCACCTGCTACAATTAGTAAAATCTTTTTATTCTTACATAACTGATATTTATTATATATGATTTCTGGATTTACCTTTAACTCAAAACTACTCCGAATTGGAATTCCTGTTTCAACAATTTGTTCCGCAGGTACACCGATATCAACCATCAATTCTTTCACATGATCCGTTGCAACAAAATAACGATCTACTTCTCGATGAATCCATATTTTGTGCACGCAAAAATCCGTTAATACGTTATAGACAGGAATTGAAATACCTGTTTGTTTCTTCAATTCTGGTACAGCGATAATTGGAAATGTATTAATTACAATATCTGGTTTCTCCACCTGTAAAAGTGTTTTCAAACGTTTCCTTCCAAAGTTCGCATACCAAGATGCTATTTTCTTATCATAAATTTTTTCTACCCCGTAATAAAACAAACGATATAATTCTTTTCCTATTGTATAACTTTTTAAATATAGATATTTTGTAATGTCAGTTATAAATGGATGTGATTCTCCAAACAAGTCGCATACAATAACATCTTCAATTCCTTTTTGGCGAAATGTTTGTTCTAATGTTTTTGCTACTTGCACATGACCATTACCGTAATGTGCAGTTAATATTAAAACCTTGGGGTTTTTTATCAAACAAATCCACTCCTAGCTTTTTGTTTCTCCATATTGCATATACGACAATAGGAAAAACATTTTCCTTAAAAATTACATAAACAGATTTTAATAATTCCCTTTCAGCTATGTACCTGTCGTGGATATGCAAAGCATATAAGATTGACCCCTTAATCCTATCTGTGCTCATATCTTTACATTATACTTTCCTATAAGAGCTTTCGCAATAACTTACAAATGTTCTCTATTCCATGATACTCACTCTTTTACTTCTTAATTCTTTTTACTATTTTGATTTCCCTTTACAATTATGTAAATTTCTCCATTTATTCCGTACAAAATTATGGATATTCTATTTTCAGTATACTCTTTTATCAATATATACTCTAGATTTTATTGTAAAGAAAGCAAAAAGCCTAATCCAATATTTGGATTAGACCGCTTGTAAAATATATTTAGCATGTTCTACATTTTTCTCAGTAGGTGGTTCTACATTTGCGAGTGGATACTTGTGTCCAAGCGCCTCCCATTTATATACACCAAGCTTATGATATGGTAACACTTCAACTTTTTGAACATTAGACAGACTTTGAATAAAGCTAGATAGTTTTTGTAGATCCTCTTCATTATCCGTAACACCAGGAACTAATACGTGTCGTACCCAAATCGGTTTATTCTTATCCGATAAATAACGAGCAAATTGTAAAATATGTTCATTTGGTTTCCCTGTTAATTTACGATGCTTTTTGGAATCGATATGTTTCAGATCCAATAAAACTAAATCTGTATAATCCATTAAAATATCTAGCTTATTTTGGAATTCTGGTTCCTCAGAATAACAACCACCAGAAGAGTCGATTGTTGTATGGATACCAGCCTCTTTACACTTTTTAAACAACTCAATTAAAAAGTCTAGCTGTAATAATGGCTCTCCACCGCTAACTGTTATACCGCCTCCGGAAGCTTCAATAAATGGAAGGTAACATGTCACATCCTGCATCACTTCTTCAACTGTTATTTCTTTACCTTTACCGATTTCCCACGTATCAGCATTATGACAATATTGACAACGTAATAAACACCCTTGTGTAAATATGACATAACGAATCCCTGGGCCATCAACAGTACCACAAGACTCTACAGAATGTATTCTTCCTTTTACCATGTTACTTCCTCCTTTATTGAAACAGCCTCCCTTCGCTATATATTAAGAGCGAAGGGACACTTTTTTTCATTTACATGCTTTCATGCATTGTACGGTTAATTACATCAATTTGTTGTTCACGAGTTAATTTAATAAAGTTTACAGCGTAACCAGATACGCGAATTGTTAATTGTGGATATTTCTCAGGATGTTCCATTGCATCCATTAATGTTTCACGGTTAAATACGTTAATATTTAAGTGGTGGCCTTCTTTTACTGCATAGCCATCAAGCATTGATACTAAGTTACGTACTTGTACATCATCTTCTTTACCAAGTGCTTTCGGAATAATAGAGAATGTATTAGAAATACCATCTTGTGCATCTTCATATGGTAATTTAGCCACAGATAATAATGAAGCTAATGCACCTTTTGTATCACGTCCATGCATTGGGTTCGCACCTGGTGCAAATGGTTCTCCAGTACGGCGGCCATCTGGAGTATTACCAGTTTTCTTACCGTATACAACGTTAGATGTGATTGTTAAGATTGACATTGTATGAACAGAATTTCTGTATGTTTTATGTTTACGAAGTTTATTCATAAATGTTTTTACAAGATTTACAGCAATCTCATCTACACGATCATCATTGTTACCGTATTTAGGGAAATCTCCTTCAATCTCGAAGTCAACTGCAATACCATTTTCATCACGAATTGGTTTTACTTTTGCGTATTTAATTGCACTTAATGAATCTGCTACTACAGATAGACCAGCAATACCTGTTGCCATTGTACGAAGAACGTTTGTATCATGAAGTGCCATTTCAATACGTTCATAGCTATATTTATCATGCATGTAATGGATAACATTTAATGTGTTTAAATATAGACCCGCCAACCATTCCATTGTCATATCAAACTTATGCATAACTTCTTCATAATTTAATACTTCAGAAGTAATTGGTGCGTACTCAGGACCAACTTGTGCTTTAGATTTTTCATCTTTACCACCGTTAATCGCATATAATAATGCTTTCGCTAAGTTTGCACGAGCTCCGAAGAACTGCATTTGTTTACCGATTCTCATTGCAGATACGCAACATGCAATACCGTAATCATCGCCGTATTCAGGGCGCATAATGTCATCATTTTCATATTGAATTGCTGATGTTTTAATAGACATTTTCGCACAGTAGTTTTTAAAGTTCTCTGGTAATTGTTTAGACCAAAGAACAGTTAAGTTTGGTTCTGGAGCTGGTCCTAAATTATCTAATGTATGCAAGAAACGGAATGAGTTCTTTGTTACTAATGGACGACCATCTAATGCCATACCACCGATAGATTCAGTTACCCAAGTTGGGTCACCAGAGAATAATTCATTATAATCAGGTGTTCTTGCGAATTTCACAAGACGTAATTTCATAATGAAGTGATCTACAATTTCTTGTACTTCTTCTTCTGTTAAAGTACCATTTGCTAAATCTCTTTCAATGTAAATATCTAAAAATGTAGAAGTACGTCCAAGACTCATTGCAGCCCCGTTTTGCTCTTTAATCGCTGCAAGGTATGCGAAGTATAACCATTGGAATGCTTCTTGCGTGTTTGTTGCTGGCTTAGAAATATCGAAGCCATGAGAAGCGGCCATTTCTTTTAACTCTTGAAGTGCACGCATTTGCTCAGATAACTCTTCGCGTAAACGCATTGTATCTTCGCTCATTACACCGCCAGTTAAATTCAAATCAGCTTTTTTCGCTTCAATTAAATGATCAATACCATATAACGCTACTCGGCGATAGTCACCGATAATACGTCCACGTCCGTATGCATCTGGAAGACCCGTAATAACACCTGATTTACGTGCATTTCTCATTTCTGGTGTGTATGCATCAAATACACCTTGGTTATGAGTTTTTCTCCAATCTCTAAAAATACGACTAAGTTCTTTATCCATTTCGTATCCATAAGATTCACAAGCTTGTTCTGCCATACGAATACCACCATATGGTTGTAAAGAACGTTTAAATGGTTTATCAGTTTGGAAACCGACTACTTTTTCAATATCTTTATTTAAGTATCCAGGGGCATGTGATGTAATAGAAGAAACAATTTTTGTATCCATATCAAGAACGCCACCGTTTTCACGTTCTTTCGTTGTTAAATCCATTACTTGATCCCAAAGTTGTTTCGTTGCTTCAGTTGCTTCTGCTAAGAAAGATTCGTCTCCTTCGAAAACGTTTACATTATTTAAAATGAAATCGCGAACATCAATCTCTGCTTTCCATTTTTCACCTTTAAAGTTTTCCCATGCGTTTTTAACATTTTCTAATACTTGAGTCATCCTAATCTCCTCCATTTTTGATTAGTACAGGACTAAGATTTTTTATATAACAGCTTACACACTTAGAATACTACTTTTTTACGAAAGTGAACGAAATAGTTGTGACATGTTTGTGAAATGTTGAGCAAACTACTATATATATAGTGTTAACTTCATTTAAAAGTCTTTAAAATTAACCCTTTCCTTAATTGTATTTTTTTGGTATCCTTATATACGAGTCCTATTTTGTAATATAAGAACAATACCCATTGTAGAGCTGTAATACTCTTATCTCCTAATCTGTTATAGTTTTTATAACAGAACAAAAAAGTGTACACATGTTGTACACTTTTTTTGTTACTTCTATAAAACATCTCTTTTTCTATTGCCATCATAGAATCCGCCACGATTGTCTGTTAATGAAATTATTTGCTCTAGCCCCTCTATATGATCACCTATAATTCGAAGTACAGCTGGAGGGTGACCTATTTTTGCGAAATGTTCACTGGGACGAATACGGTTCATTTTATCAACCTCAACACGATATACACATGCAATTTCAAATCCAGACAGAAGAGCCTTCACTTGTGCTACACAAGGTGACAATAAAGATTTATACCCAATTGCTTTCAAACACTTTTGGCTAAATGCATTAGGTACCGCAATAAGTGAGCCTACCCCTAAATCCTTTCTATCACAAGCTAAATTTAGTGCATACTTAAATGCAGTTACAAGATGAAGCGGTACTCTTAAATCTAAATAATGATTTAAATCATTTAATGCGACGTCCTTTCCATCTGCTATAGCTTTTGCAAAAGGATATAGCTCACTCGCTGGAATAACAAAATCGCCGTCTATAAATAACACAATTTCTCCTTTTGCAAAATACGTTCCAAGTGAGCGCCCCACATCATTTCCGAGTGCTTCTTTATATACAATTGTCGTTGCCCCTTTGTCTTTTGCAATTTTTTTCGTTTTATCTGACGAACCATTTACGACAACGATAATTTCGAAGGGTTCAATTTTGCGAAGCTCTTCTATAACGTTTCCGATTGTTTTCTCTTCATCTTGTACGGGAATAACAACAGATAGTTGCTTTCCTTTATACAAATTAGATGTGACGCCCCATCCTTGATAAAACTCTTCAAAACTTAAAGTATGATAGACACTATCCCTTTTCCTATTTCCATCATAATATCCTCCGCGCTCATCACTGCTTAATATCCGTGCCGCTACTGCTTCTATATGATCACCTATCATTCTTTTTTCAGATTGGGAAAGATTTGTTCCATATGCAGCATGTTGGAATGGACGAAATTTATTTGGCGTAATAACGTCAATGGCGCAATGACGACTAATTCTCCATTTACTTTGAAGTAGGCGTAAATGAGCCACAATAGGATTAACAAAACATTCATATCCGATGCTTTGAACGACTTCTTTCGTCAGCGCATGAGGTACATCTAATAAAGAATTAATTTTTAATTCTTCACGCTCTAACATTGCATTTAATATTTGGCGCCATACTGTAATAGAAGTAGGTTTTTGCCTTTTTAAAAATAATGCATCCAAATTATTTAAAACTACATCTGCCTGATCGTATAAAATCGGATTAAGGAATAATTTTAATTTTGAAGTTTGAATAGCAAAATCACCATCTATAAATAGTAATACATCACCTATCGCATGTTTTGCGCCGACTGCACGTCCAACATCGTTCCCTAGTAGCTCTGTATGTTTGATTACTTTACACCCTAAACGATCTGCAACATCTTCTGTTCCATCATTACAACCATTTGCTACTACAATAATTTCTACTGGATTTAATGGTCTTACCGATTGAATAACGTCTGAAATCGTATCGACCTCATTACATGCAGGAATAATAACAGATAATGACTTAGCCATTGTTTTGTTCACGAAACCACTTAATTGTTTCCTTCAATCCGTTTTCCCACGTTACTTTCGCCTGAAATTGAACAAGCTTTTTTAATTTTGTTACATCTGGTCTTCTATTTGGAATTTCTTCAAAACCATGAGGATATACTTCTTCAAAAGGCACTTGTACAATCTTCGAAGAAGAATTCGTTAATTTTTTAATTACTTCTGCTACTTCTTTTATACTCTGTTCATTCTCAGAACCTATATTAATAATCTCACCATTTACCTTCTCATCCATTGCCCGAATTGTTGCTTCTACCGCATCACTTACATACGTAAAACAACGTGTCTGCTTTCCATCTCCATATACGAGAATGTCTTCTCCTTGCAAAGCCGCACTAATAAATCGCGGGATTACTCCTGCATACGGACCATCTTTCGCTCTTGGACCATAAATATTAAAATATCGAACAATCGTTACCGGTAAACCTTCTAATGCGTATCCTAAACATAATGTCTCTTCCAACGTTTTACAAACTGCATAACTCCAACGAATTTTAGAAGTTGCCCCGTATAATCGATCTCCCTCTTCAGAGAAAGGCGGCTTGGCCTTACCATATACTTCTGAAGTAGAAGCAAAAACTACTTTCTTCTTTCCTTTTAACGCTGCTTGTAAAATATTTCTCGTCCCATCAAAATTCGTTTCTATGAGCTCTATACTTTTTTCCATTGTTGTTTTCACACCTAAAATTGCTGCTAAATGAAACACGACATCATGCTGATCTACTAATTCATAAATAGAATTTTTATCTAAAACACTTATTGGAATAACACGGATTTTTTTCATTAACTCTTCATGGTACTTATTTTTACCTTTATAAAAGTTATCCACAACAGTGACCTCATAACCTCTTCTCATCAACTCTTCAGCTAAATGCGACCCGATAAATCCGGCCCCACCTGTAATTAAACATTTCTTACTCATTTACTCACCTTCTTTACAATCCCGCGTGTATCTATTACTCGGTCCATTCCTTTAAAAAGCTTCCAATCAATATTAGAATGATCCGTTAAAATTAAAATACAATCCGCATTTTTAACTTTTTCTTTATCTAAAGAAACAGATTGATACACCTTATCTCCAATTTCCGCGAAAGAAATATAAGGATCATGATATTCTATCTCGTATCCTTGATTTCTTAATAATTGAATAATCGGTAACGCTGGTGATTCTCTCAAATCATTTACATCTTTTTTATACGCAATCCCTACAATTAACACCGTTGCAGGTGATTGCACCACACTTTTTACTTTCCGGACCATTTTCTCTGGCATTTCTTCATTAATTATATGTGCTGCCTCAATTAATTGACTAATTGCCCCATTCTTTTTTATTCTCCATTGAAAATATAAAGGGTCTACTGGAATACAGTGTCCCCCTATCCCTGGCCCTGGCCAATATGGAGTAAACCCAAATGGTTTTGTAGATGCCGCTTCAATGGCCTCATAAAAATCAATGCCTAAACTTTCACATAGTGTGTTTAGTTCATTTACTAAAGAAATGTTAACTAAGCGCTGAATATTTTCAAATAGCTTACACATCTCTGCTACTTTCGGAGAGCTAACAGGTACAACTTCGTCAAAAATGGTACTATATAAATCCTGTACCTTTTGTCTACACTTTTCTGTTTGTCCACTAATAACTTTTGGAATAGCTTGAACTGAATATTGACTATTTGCTGGATCAATTCTCTCAGGCGAATATCCGATATAGAAATCTTCCCCTACCTTGTTACTATTTTGAGAAATAATAGGTAGGATGACTTCTTCAAGTGTGCCTGGATATGTGGAGCTTTCAAAAATGAAGGTTTGTCCTTTTTGAAGGTTTTGTTGTATATAATGCGAAGCTGAAATGAGGGCACTTAAGTCTGGTTCTCTTTGTTCATTAATTGGAGTCGGGACAGTGACAATAACATAATCACTACTTTGAAAATCAGCAATGCCTTGATCCGGTGTGTTTACTGTTAATTTTTTTTTCGTCAATAAACTTTGTAACTCTTTAGAAGAAACATCTGGAATATAACTTTCTCCTTTTATAATTGAGTCTATTTTTCTAATATCTTTATCTAATCCAAGTACTGTATGCCCTCTTTCTGCAAAATGTACCGCTAAAGGAAGGCCAACATACCCTAACCCAATAATAGCTACTTTACTACTATTCATTTGTATTCTCTTCTTCCCTTCTCAATTGTTGAATGATATCTCTATCTCTATCTCCATCAGTAAAGCCACCACGTTCGTCCGTACGTTGTAATAAATACGTAACCGCCTCAAGTTGATCACCGAAAATACGATCAAACGCTGAAATACGCCCATTTACAAATTCGTGTTGCTCTGGACGTACTTGATTTGTTTTTATAACATCTACTAACTCTACTGTTGTAATAGAGAATCCTTCTAAAATAGCTTTCACTTGTGCTAATGGCGGAATGATAAGGGAGTCATATCCTATTTTCTCTATTACCTTCTTATGAATGACATGTGGTACAGCAGTTAGTGAGTTATTCCATAAATCTGGTCTTTTCGCTACCAAATTCAAAAAGTATTTTCCCATACTAATTGGATCTGCTGGATGAAACATATCTAATAAGCATTGTAAATCATTTAACACCACGTCATTTCCATCTTCAACAGCATGTAAAAATGGAGTGAGTTTTTTTGCTGGAATAACAAAATCACCATCAACGAATAAACAAATATCTGCCGTAGCATGCATGGCCCCTATTGCTCGTGCTACATTATGTCCAAGCGCCTTCGTAAATTCAACTACAATAACATTCTCTAGCTTTGCCTGTTTAACAGTCTCAACATCTGCTCCATTCGCGACAACTATAATTTCATCTACACCTGCTTCTTTCACTTCTTGTATAACAGACCTTATAGTTATTTTTTCTTCTGATACCGGGATAATGGCACTATATTTCGCTTTTTTCTTTTGTAATAAAACTGGTTTATACTTTCCTACAAACGCTCTATCTCTATTGTCCTCTGAAAAACCACCGCGATTACCGTATGTTTCGATTACGTATTGTAAAGCACGCAAATGATCACCCATAATACGACTAGTCGCTTTCGGATAAGGCGAGCCAGGTGATGTGCCCGTATGGACAGGACGAACTTTATTTGTGTAAATGACATCAACTGAAGCCATATCAGAAATATCTACTCCTCTAGACATCGCCATCGCTTGAAATAATGCTGGATCTGCTAAATTCCACCACCCCAGTTTTTCAATCACTTTACGACTTATCGCATGTGGTATTGCAATTAAAGATCCTACAACAAACTCCTTCTTGTTCAAATAACGATTTAACATATATTTTCCAACCGTCGTATAATGCGGTCTCATCTTCAAATAAACGGACCATGTTAAATTATTTAAAACAATCTCATGTCCTTGCTGTATTCCTTTAATAAAATTGTATAATTCTTCACTTTTCATGACGATATCACCATCTAAAAATAAAACAATTTCACCTTTTGCTTCTCTAGCACCAATTGCCCGTCCCACATCATTACCAAGGGAATATCTATAATAAATTACACGGCAATTATGCTGTAGCGCTATTTCTTTCGTACCATCTGTCGATCCATTATCTACTATGATAATTTCATATGGTTCGAGCTTTCTTACTTCTACTAAAACTTTTGATAAAGTACTTGCTTCATTATGCACTGGAATAACAACTGACACTCTCATACTTGTATCACTCTTACCCTTCCAAGCGAACATAAGCAATAATAGGAATACGCACAACTACATCTTCTGGTGGTCCATAAGAAGGAGAAGTACGAACAATTACTGCCCCATCCGTCACAGATAAAAGAACGCCTGCAATGATTTCTACAGCTGTCACAACTTGCACTAGTTCCCCAACATGGTTACGTAATTCATCAGTAAATAACATATATAACGCTCCTTTCTTACGCTTCTTTAATTGATATAATACTTGTAAATGGTAATAAAACTTCTGTTCCTATTCCTTCTTGCAATGTTAAGAAGTCATCACCAACTGCTACAATAACGCCTGTTAACTGTCCCACTGTCACAGTAATTTCTACGTTTTTACCTAAATACTGCTCTGCAATTTCTTTAAAAGGTGATGTAGTACATTCTTTTAAAATGTTACAAATAATAGATTGAAATCTACTTGATTCAATAACTTCTTCAGTAGCTTGCTTAGAGTTTCTTTGGATAAATCTCGCGAAGTTTTGTGAAAATAAAAGTCTTTCCACAGCAGGTAATAACTTATTATCTAAAAAATATTCTAATTGCCTATTAAACACTCTCGATAATTTATGCCAATATTTTCTGAACAGACACATACACTTCTCCTCCTATTATTTTTAGATTATAAAATTTCACATCCATACATCTTAATGTATACAAAATAGATATTTTTGTGATAGGTAAGACATACATTTTCTAAAAGAAATATTTAGTTCAAGGCATAAAAAAAACTATCCAAAAGGATAGTTTCTTACACTTCAATATTCCGCAATATCGAATAAATGTCATTATTCACTTTACCAAATGATTTAATGTTATTTTGAATGTTAGATAATAAAACAATATATACACTACCATTTTTACTAAATCCGTTTAAGCAATTCCATCCTGGCATTACACCGTGATTCGAATAGCTTCCTGGGTCTACGTACCATCCAAACCCGTAATCCTTTTTTCCACCCTTAAACATTTGATCGTAACTCTCTTTTGAAATTAATTTACCAGAGAATAGTGCTTCGTTAAATAAATATAAATCATGCGCACTTGTGTATATATCACCACAACCATATAGTTGTGACATGCTCGGAATATTAGGTGTTGTCATATTATTATTTACTATTTTATAACCCGTTGATGGGAATCTTGTTTGTTCTAACGCTGTGCCAAAACCAGAATGTTTCATACCCGCAATAGCAAAAATATGTTGTTTAATATATTCTTCGAGCGACTGTCCACTTACCTTCTCGGCAATGTATGCAAGTATAGAGTAGTTCGAATCAGAATACTTCCACTTCTCTCCTGGACCACCAATACGCTTTTGATTTCCTATCCGCTTTATCAGTTCTTCATGAGAAATATCTTCTTTTCCCTGCTCATATTCGGGAATCCCTGATGTATGTGTTAATAGATGTTTTAGCTGAATACTATTACCTTGAGGAAAATTTGGAATATACTTTGCAACAGTATCTTCTACTTGTAATTTATTTTGATCTTTCAACTGCATAATAGCAGTTGCTACAAACGCCTTTGAAATAGAACCAATATAAAAAGTCGTCTCTGAATTATTCGGTACTTGCTGCTCTTTATTTGCCATACCGTATCCTTTATTCAAAAGAACTTTTCCATTCTTCACAATAACAGCCGTCCCACTAAAGCCTGCGTTTTTTAAATACTGGTCCAATTGAGCGTTTTCATTAATTTCTTGAGGTGGTCCTTCAGCAGGCTGTTCCGCAACTTGCGCTTGTTTCACTTGTTCTTCCTGCTCTTTTTGTTTTTGTTCTTCTTGCTTCTTTTTTTCTTCTACTTTCTTTTTTAGCTCTTCTTGTTTCTTCATTTCTGCTGCCGCTTTTAAAGTTTCTTCTTTCTTATTATGCGCAACAATTTTTGTATACATGAAATATACAAGTGATAATAGTAAGACGAGAATGATTGTTCTTTTTATGTATACAATCGGCCGACGTACTTTCCCATTCGCATTATTTTTTTCCTGATCCATAATTGCTTTTTTCCCCTTACTCACCAATAATTTAATTCCTCTATTAAAGATTTATTTTAGTAGATTATGGATAAACCATTCTATATCATCCCTACTTTATCACGCACTGCACATATTACCAACCTATATGTACAAAAAAGAAAAAGAAAATTTACAAAAGTAAGATTCCCGTTAAATTATTAACAAAAAAAGAGGATATCCTCTAAAAAATTGATGTTATCAATCTTTTTGGACATCCTCTTATCTCATTATTTATACGTGTTTTTTCATATCATCGGCAACAGATTCAACATTTGTACCTACGATAACTTGTACACTTGTATTACTTAATTTCATAACACCTTTTGCACCAGCACGTTTTAATGCTGCTTCATTTACTTGACCAGCATCTTTTACTTGTAAGCGTAGACGTGTTGCACAGTTATCAATAACTGTTAAGTTTTCTTTTCCGCCTAAAGCTGCTACGTAAGTTTCACCAATTGAACCTGCAACTGGTGCATCACCATCTTCAACTAACTCATCGTCATCTTCACGACCAGGAGTTTTTAAATCGAACTTCTTAATTAAGAAGTAGAATACTATGAAATAAATTGCTGCGTAAATTAAACCAATACCTGCTAGTAAGACTGGTTTTGTTGCAATACCGAAGTTTAAAGCGTAATCGATTGCACCGGCACTAAATGAGAAACCATCATGAATGCCAAGCGATGTTGTAATGAATAAAGAAAGACCTGTTAATACAGCATGAATACCATATAATACTGGTGATAAGAACATGAATGAGAATTCAATAGGCTCTGTAATACCAGTTAAGAATGAAGTTAATGCTAGACCAGCTAACATACCAGTAACTGCTTTACGCTTTTCTGGTTTAGCAGCTGCAATCATTGCGAAACATGCTGCTGGTAAACCGAACATCATAACTGGGAAGAAACCAGTCATAAACATACCTGCTGTTTTGTCACCTGCAAGGAAACGAGCAATATCACCATTAACAACATTACCTGCTGCATTTGTAAAGTCCCCAAATACAAACCAGAAGTATGTGTTCATTACGTGGTGTAAACCAATTGGGATTAATAAACGGTTTAATAAACCAAATAATCCTGAACCAATTGCACCTAAATTAACAATTCCATGAGCTAATGCATCAATACCATTTTGAATTGTTGGCCAAATTTGTGCAAATAGAATTCCTAATATCAGCATCACGACTGATGTAACAATTGGAACGAAACGTTTTCCAGCAAAGAAACCTAACCATTCTGGAAGTTTAATCTTATGGAATTTATTATAAAGAAGTCCTGCTATAACACCAACAATAATACCACCTAAGACTTTCATATCTACTTTAGTCGATAATTCAGCAGCCTTAGATACTTGTGTCATTGTATCCGCAAGCTTAGATGGATCTACATTTGCGCTATTACCTATTAAATCTTGGACTTTACTTAATTTACCTTGTAATTCAGCAGTTGAATACCCTTTGCTAAGTGCATCAATACTATTTTTCATAACAAGATAACCAATTGCACCTGCAAGACCTGCTGCACCACTACCATCCACTGAAAGACCGATTGCAATACCAATTGCAAAAATAAGTGCTAAGTTATCAAAAACTGCTGCGCCGGCCTGTGCCATAACAGGAATATCAAATACATCTGGTTGCCCTAAACGAAGCAATAATCCTGCTGCTGGTAGTACTGCGATCGGAAGCATTAAAGCTTTACCAATACGTTGTAAAAACTGCAACATTTTAATTCCCCCTAATCAAATTTATGAAATCGTTATCATTATAAGTACGCTTTAGAAAACGCTTTCTATTACATAACCATAATAACATATAGTTGTATAGATGTGTAGTTTTTATTTCTGAACTTTTTATGGATAAATCTCCTATTTCCAAACTGTTATATAAAAGGAAAATTCTCCTTTTTAAAATACAGAATACTCGAAACGAAAGACCTATTATAGCACATTGAACTTTCGTTTTATCATTCCACTTTTTCATGTTATTATTTATTTCCGAGCATATCGGGAAAAGTAAACTTAGTTAATTCAAAATAGGAGCGTTGGTACTATGCAGTGCATTGAAACAAACAACTTACAACAGTTGTTAGAACAAGTAAAACCATATACGAAAAAAGGAAAACTTGCTACTTATATCCCCGAACTAGGAAATGCAAATCCAGACGATTTAGGGATTGCCATTTTCCATAAAGAAACAGAATATATCCATGCAGGCAACTCACAAACACTATTTACTCTTCAAAGTATTTCCAAAGTAATTACACTTGCCCTTGCCCTTTTAGACCGTGGTGAAGAATATGTATTTTCTAAAGTTGGAATGGAACCAACGGGTGACCCATTTAATTCTATTATTAAGTTAGAAACGACAAGTCCATCCAAACCCCTTAATCCAATGATAAATGCAGGGGCTTTAGCTATTACAAGCATGCTAGCAGGAAAAGATAACGAGGAAAAAATGGAACGTATTCTTCATTTTGTACGTGAAATAACAGATAATCCTACTATTAATTATTCCTCTAAAGTTGCCGATTCAGAACTAGAGACAGCTTACCTAAACCGTTCACTTTGTTATTATATGAAACAAAACGGAATTATCGATTGTGATATTGAAGAACTTATGGATTTATATACTCGTCAATGCGCAGTTGAAGTAAACTGCATCGATTTAGCACGTATCGGCTTAATTTTTGCAATGGATGGATATGATCCATATAAGAAAAAACAAATTATCCCTAAGCATATTACAAAAATTTGCAAAACATTTATGGTCACATGTGGTATGTATAACGAATCTGGTGAATTTGCAATTCGTGTTGGTATTCCTGCAAAAAGTGGTGTAGCCGGTGGTATTTTTGGCTGCGTAAAAGGAGACATGGGAATCGGTATTTTCGGACCAGCTTTAGATGCAAACGGAAATAGTATTGCCGGTTTTAAAATTCTTGAACTTCTTTCTGCTCAAGAAGGTTGGAGCATTTTTTAATCGCGAGTTATCCTGCTATACTAGCAGGATTTTTTATTTCGCCAAAACCTCACTTTTGTCAGTTATCAATCCTCTTACAAAAACAGTGCTGAAAGTTTCTCTATATCATGCATATTTGTTCCCCCCTCCTGAATAATATAGTACAACCTAGCGCTATATGTGGAGGTGTGAAAGATGAAACTAATATTTCAAATGGGAAAACAACCTGTTCTTGAAAAAACAATCCTTCTTTTTATATTGAGTATTGTAGAAAGCTTGAAGTTAAAAGTTGTTTCACTCGACGAAGCTCACCGATACATATTCAATTTAGAAGTACTTGAATTATTAATGGATCGGAACATCGATGATCAAGTACTTGAACTTATTCATTTCGGGATGGGACTTGAAGACATTTATCATGTGCTTCCTGAAGAACTTGAGCATACGATTGAGGAATTAAAGTGGCTTTGCATTCAAGTATTAAGTGAGTACAGTATGCATGAAGAATCCGAACAATTAATTGAAGATATACGGTAAAAAAGCACCTATGTAGGTGCTTTTAATGTTTTTTTAAACTATTTTTATACGCCTCAATATTTACTGGTAGCTCTTCCTCTTCCAAAGTATGTTCATTTACATCTTTATGAATGAACGCACCTTTAGGTGGTTGATGATCATGCCCTTTTTTCTTATGATCAAATGCTTTCCCGCGTCCCATACAAATCCCCCTTTCTTAAAAGAAATCCGTATTAGTATGGAGAAAAGTACGTCGATATATGCAATCTCTTGCTGTATTTCCAAGGAAATACTCGAACCTTGTTTTCTACTCTCCTTACAACAACTGATCGATCCCAATAAGAATTAATAATAGTCCTGCGATAACTGTCGCCCATTTCCCTAAGTATTCTGCCAAAAATCGTTTTCCTACATACGCAAAACCACTAATATAAATAAAACTAAACACCCCAGAAATAGTCGCTGTAAGCCAAAGATTTAAATTTGTTACCCCTGCATCAAATCCACCTGCAATATTATTAATAGACAACGCAACTCCTAAAACAATTGCTTCTGAGAAACTAATTGTTTTAGAACCATCAAAATCTGCTTTTTCCGGATTACGTAAAATGCCCATAAGTACATTACCATCTTTAGAACCTGCAGTATTTTTTTGACCCAAGAAAGGCTGGCACAAAATAAACACACCGATTACCCCTAAAACGATTGCTCCAATCAGATTTGCTGTAAACTCTGAAATAAATAACGCAATCCAGTTTCCAAAAAATCCAGCTAGTAAAGTAAATAAAAATCCAAAGAATGCGATGATAAAATTGTTAAACCACGAAATACGAATTTTACGAATGCCATATGCAATTCCAACACCTGCATTATCTAAATTAGAAGCGATCCCGATTAAAAAAATTGAAAATAAGCCTACTGTACTCATAAATAGTCACCCCTTTTTCTCACTTTTCAATGCATATTATGAAAATGTTGAGCAACTGTGCCTGTCTGTTTCATATACTTGTAATAAATGCTCAATATTTTTTCAATACTAAAAAAGGAGTGCCTACACTATGGCTAATGAAAACCCGAATGATCGGCTTGGCAAATTAATAAAAAAACTTTTAAAAGAACGTGCCTTATCTATGCGCCAACTAGGAATACTTACAAATATTGATCCTGCAACAGTCTCAAGAATTATTAATGGCAAACAACCGCCAAAACAAAAACATCTACAAAAATTTGCAGAATGTCTTCAAGTTTCACCCCAATTGTTATTTGATGAAATGTACCCTGATTCTCCTCACATAAATAAAGAAAAAACAGATATGTACACATCTATTGATACCATTCAGCAAACGCTACAATCCTCTAACTTATTCGATTTCGATTACACTACAACTCGCGTAAAACAAGAACTCGAAAATTACGAACGCTACGCCCAGACAACAGAAGGCGAAAAACGTATTCATGACAGTTTCGCAAGTAAATTAGAGCAAATTGATAGTGCTGGTCCTTTTATTGAACAATTAACAGATATGTATCAACAATTTTGCAATGAAACCATTTCAAAAGAAGAACGTGCAGTTCTTGGGAGCGCATTACTGTATTTCATTTTATCGACAGATATTATTCCCGACTATCTCTTTCCAATTGGCTATTTAGATGATGCGATCGCCGTTGAATTAGCAAAAGAGAAATTACTTGAAATAAAACGAAAGACATAGCAAAATAAAGAACTATTTCAGTTGTTTATTTTCACCTCTGAAATAGTTCACTAAAAAATCGTACAAGTATACATACTCGTACGATTTTACTATACAAATCTATTTTTTCGTGTGGCACCATTCATATATAAATGCCGTTATTACTTTTGTAAATTCAATTAACTGTTCAATTTCAACTTTCTCATTTACAGAATGTGCTTCTTCTAATGTACCTGGTCCATATATAATCGCTGGAATATGAAACTCACTAAACCAACCGCCATCAGTTACCGTTGCAGACATATCTAAAATTGCATTTTTTGATAAAATAGACTCGTGTACTGAGCTAAGTTTTTTTACAGCTGCATGTTCCCTATCTACTTCTAATGAAGGGAAAATTTCACCACGATCTACAATCATTGATTCTCCGCCCCACTTAAATTGTGGCGGATTTTCGCTTAACCATGGATCGGCAGCTGCTACCTTTCCAATATATTCTTCAATTTCTTTTATTATTTGTTCATGTGTTTCGTTCGGATAGAAGTGCACGGTTATCCATAACTGGCACTCATCCGCAATAAACGCCGCATGCCTTCCCCCCTCAATAACAGCTGGATTAATTGTTGTTCCAGATGGATAGCCTTCATATGTTTTCATGACTGCCCAGTGACGCTCTAATTCTTGTAAGCTCTGCACAATTTTCATCATTTTTTCAATCGCACTCGCTCCAAATAAACGTCCTCCAGCATGGATCATTTGTCTGCGCGTTGCATCATGAAACGTTTGCGGACTTTTCACTGTAATCCATCCAGTAATTACACCACCTTGCCCTTGCATATGTAAATCACTCGTATCCACTACGACTGCAAAGTCAGCATCGTAACCTCGCCTACAGCATTGAAGTGTTCCTGCCTCTCCAACTTCTTCCCCTATTACTGATTGAAAGATTAAATCTCCAGGTAATTCAATACCAGCTTCTTGTAAAAGTTGAATGGCAAATAGCGCTCCAGCCAGCCCACCTTTCATATCTGCTGCGCCACGTCCAACTAACCAGCCATCTTTTATAAATGGATCAAATGGATCTGTTTCCCACGCCTCATCTGCTGACACTTCAGCTACATCCATATGACCATTAATAATAAGACTTTTATATGAGTCACTTTTTATTCCTTTTTTTACCCCAACAACGTTCGGATCATTCGGATATACATCCCATTTATTAATACTAAAATTTCGTTTTCTTAAAAACTCTGCAACAAATTCTTGCGCTTCATTTGTATTTCTCGCTGGCGGTGCTGGTGTTTCAAAACGAATTAATGTTTTTGTAAGTTCTAACAATTCCTCTTTCCTTGAATCTATTTGTTTTAACAACTGCGAAATTTCTCGATTCATCGCTAATTCCCCTTTGCATACATAGTATGTTTCCAGCTTTATTTTCACAAAAAAAGAGACTGTTTACAATTTTACAGTCTCCTAATTGATCACTATTATAAACTCTCTACTTCCGTTGTATTTGTCTTTTCAATATGCTCTACATTACTTCCCTTATTTCTTGTAGCACGATAAAACAGTAAACAAACAATCATAAATGGAATACCACAATACAATGCCATTCTTTGTTCTGGAATAAAGGCCATGCCAACGATTACTGTTACATTTAATACTAACGCAAGCAGTGGTACGAATGGATACAGCGGTGTTTTAAATTTCAGGTCTTTCACATCCCCGCCCTGCTTTATGTATGACCTTCTAGCTAATAAGTTAGATAGAGCAATAGATGCCCAAACTAGTATCGCTCCAAATCCAGCGATAGAAAGCAGCCATAAATAAACTGTATCTTCCGCATAAATACCTGATAATAATGAGAGACAACCTACAATTGTGCTTACAATCAATGCATAAATAGGAACACCGTTTTTAGATAACTTACCAAAAATCGGACTAATCATTCCTTGATTAGACATAGACCATAGCATACGAGAAGTTGCATATAATCCTGAATTCGCAACGGATAGTACTGCTGTAATAATAACGAAATTTATAATATCGGCTGCATAAGGAATACCAATTTTATCAAATACAACTACAAATGGACTTTCTATTACTCCTGCTTGCTGCCAAGGGAATAGTCCAGCAAGAATAAAAATAGATAGTACAAAGAAAACAAGTATACGCCAAACTGTATTGTTAATTGCCTTCGGGATCGTTTTCTCTGGATTTTCACTCTCACCTGCTGCAATACCAACTAGTTCTGTTCCTTGGAAAGAAAAATTAACTGCAATCATCGTAATTAAAATGGCTGATAATCCATTCGGAAACAGTCCCCCGTAATCAGTAAAGCTAGAGAACATCGGTGCTGGTTCATTTCCTTTCATATCTAGAAAACCAAACATTGCCGCCCCGCCTAAAATAATAAATGCAATAATTGTAATTACTTTAATACTTGCAAACCAAAATTCCACTTCCGCAAAACTTCTTGAAGATAACGCATTAATAGCAAAGAGCAGTACCGCGAACACTACACACCAAATCCATGACGGTACATCAGGAAACCAACGTTTCATCAAAATACTAACTGCAATTAATTCAATACCTATCGTAGCAGACCAGTTTAACCATGACATCCATCCCACTACATAACCTGCTGCAGGGGAAATATGCTTTGTCGCATACGTTTGATAAGACCCTGCGTCAGGCATCGCAACAGCTAATTCTCCAAGACAGAGCATCGTTAAATACATTACAAATCCACCGACAAGATACGCTACAATTGCTCCTCCAGGTCCAGCCTCATGAATCGTATAACCTGACCCTAAAAAAAGTCCTGTACCAATAACTCCACCGAGTGCAATCATAAATATGTGCCTACTTTTCAATTCTCTTTTTAATCCTTGGTTTTGATCCATCATATAAATCCCCCCTTTTCACTTTGCCAACCCATTTAATGTAAGCGTTTTTAAAAGTATTCATTGTAAAAATAATGATTGAAAAGAGCAAAAATACACGTCACTTACATTAATCACTGCCTGTTACTAAAAGGTCATCCCTTACTGTTATTAATAATTTTTGATCAGCAATAGCTTGTCCTTCTACTACTTCTAATGATTCAATATAACCACTGATCCCTATCTTAATTTCTACTTTCTGTTTATCTATTGTTTCAATTAACGCTAATTTCTCCCACTCGTATACGTAAGAACTTTCCGTAACAAATAACTTCTCTACTTTTCCATAACAAGGACTATACACACCTTCTATAACTGTCTTCACTTTATAAATTCCTCCCTCTTATTAATTGACACCAAAACGTTGTATATCCTGTAAAAATTCATATTCTCCCCTCTAGAGATTTCGAATATTATTTATGCAAAATACGTACCAAGTCTCTAATTC
>NZ_WEII01000039.1:0-45361 GCF_009183805.1 Bacillus sp. B2-WWTP-C-10-Post-4
CCTCTAATAACATCGTGATATCAACATTAACAGTCATACTAAATGTACATTTCAACTTTAAATAATGCTCAAAATACTGCTCTCTATTCCAATCTTCTCTATCAATTACATGAAACTTCATTCTAATAGCCTCCTAAAATTTTCTTTTTATTTTAGAAGGCTATTTCCCTTGCTTTCACCATAATTGTTCACTCCTAACAGTTTACATTTCACCCTAATTATTTATTTAATTATATAACATATGTAAGAATCAATTCACATATTTCTTGAAATCAATCCACATACTATAGATAAATCAAATGAAATTTGGAGGATACATACATGAATAACAAAAATATGAATAAAAAGGAAAATGTTACTGAAAATACTACATCTATTCAAAATAATAATACTGCAAACCTTACTATTGAAGAACAAGCAATGAACGGCTTATACGGAATGCCCGAAACAACAATTGAAGATGCTGATCACGCTGCAGCTGATGATTTGACTTCAAAAAATTAATTAACTACATTGAAAAAAGCCAAGGAAAATACCCTTGACTTTTTTCACTATGCATCCACCTTTTGTATTTCTTCACTCTTTCTTGAAAGTTTACCTGGCCAAAAAGCAAATCGGCCTAACACAACTGTAATTGCGGGTACAAGTAACGGTCTTACGATAAACGTATCTAGTAATACGCCAATTGCAGTTACAATACCAAATTGAACTAATACTTGAATTGGAAGTGTACCTAACACTGCAAAAGTTCCTGCTAAAATTAAACCTGCCGATGTAATAACACTACCTGTTTGTATTACACCATTTTTTACTGCATCCAAGTGATTTTGTGTCTTTCTGTTTTTCCATATTTCTGAAACCATAAAGATATTATAATCTTCACCTAAAGCAACTAAAAATACGAATGCGTACAACGGTATCGCACCTTGAATGGCCGGCGCTCCCATACCGTAATGAAGCAATATCCATCCTGCTCCTAACGCTGAGAAGAATGATAAAACGACAGTTACAATTAAATAAACCATCGCAACAACCGATCGTAAGTAGACAAGTAATAGTAAAGCGATAATGCTAATCATTACTGGAATAATTACTGATTCATCACGTTCAGTAATTTGCTTTGTATCATATAATGAAGCTGTTTCTCCACCAATCCACAATTGCTCTTCAGCATTACTAATCCCAGCATCTTTTAATACTTTTTCTACATTACTTTTCAATTTAGGAATTTGATCTAACGCTTCAATTGAGTATGGATTTTCCGCTAAAGAAACTTCATACATTTGTATTTGCTTATTTTCTTTTCCCTCTTTTGGCTCTTTCACTGTATTTACGAAAGAAAATTTCTCTAGTTCTTGTTTAATAGGAAGCTCTTTTCCTTTCGTATCAACAACCACTTTTACTGGTGCTAGTTCACCAGCCGAGAAATGATCACTAATTAACGTAAACCCTTCGCGAGAAGGCATATCCTTTGGAAACGATTCTAATAAGTCATATGTGTATTGAATACGTGGTACGAACGAAGCCAATCCACCTAATACAAACACAGTTAGCATAATTATTGTCCACGGTCTTCGTACTACTACATCTCCAAGTTTTTTACTAAAGGAGCCTTTTGATTTTTCAACTTTTACAGCCCTCTTTTTCTTTCTTGCAAACTCCTCATTCATTGAAGTTGTTCTCGGTATAAACGGGAAAAATGCAATCCTACCGAAAATTAATAATAGTGCTGGTAAAATCGTTAAAGCCGCGATTCCCATTATAAATACAGCAACACTAAATGGTACTGCAAATCGATGAAAGGCACCATAATGAGCAAGTAATAATGTCCCTAATCCAAGTACAACAGTTAACGCACTCATTATTATTGCACCGCCAGAAGCTTTAATCGCAAGTTGTAATGCTTTATATTTACTTTCTTCTTCTAACAAGTACTCTCTATATCTCGAAATTAAAAATAGACAATAGTCCGTTCCAGCACCAAACAATAATACTGTCATAATTGATATCGCTTGGGCATCTACTTTAATCCATCCGTGATCAGCTAAAAAACCGAGTGTAGGACTAATAATACCGTATGCAAAGCCAACAACAAGTATAGGTAAAATCGCTAAAATTGGTGAACGATACAGTAAAATTAACAAAACTAACACTAGTAGTACAGTAGCCACTAACAATTTCACATCTGCTTGACTAAATAAACTAACTGCATCCGTTTGAATACCTACAGGTCCAGATAATCGAACATGTAAACCAGATTCACTTATTTTTTGTTTAAATGGATCTTCATCCACCTTACTATTCACTATTTTTCTAAACTCTTCAAGATTTCCTTTTAATATATCCGTACCAGCAGATTTATTAAAGAATACCGGTGTAACAAATGATGTACCATCTTTTGATGCACTTTTTGATAATACTTGCTCTGGAATTGTATCAAATGGCGGTAACGTTGATTGTTCTTTTAAAGGACTAGCTTTTAACTCTTTATAAACGTCTTGTATGAGTTTATAATCCTGTGACTGTAATCCACCATCTCTATACCATACTACTAACAACGGATTCCCTGCATTATTCGGAAACTCTTTTTTCATAAGCGCTTCCGCTTGCTGTGACATAGCTGTTTCAGGTAAATTTTTTGGATTCGGTTCTTTCGTACTGTTTACTTGTGGTAACGTAAATGAAAGTAATAATGTAATAAGAACCCATACCGATAAAGTGATCCATTGCGTATTTTTTCCTGCTACAAGCCTCCCTAACATATGTAACGTGTGCTTTTTCATAAAAACCCACCTTCCTTTTTTCCTTCATTATTAATTATATATACTGGTAGGTTAATTAATCAAGAATGATTGAAAATTATGTTATAATTATCTCAAGAATAAATGTCAGGAGCGAATGGATTTGGAACAAAAACAACGTCCTCTCGGAAGGCCACGGCAAAATAAAAATACAAAATCTACAAAAGAAACCATTTTAGAAGTGGCAACTCGCTTATTTCTTACACAAAATTATCAAGTCGTTTCTATGGGTGAAGTCGCAAAAGTTTGTGGTGTTACGAAAGCAACCGTCTACTATTACTATTCAACAAAAGCCGATTTATTTACCGCTACTATGACCCAAATGATGATACGTATACGAGAGAATATGTCTCAAATACTCTCTACAAACAAAACTTTAGAAGAAAGATTATTAGACTTCGCCAAAGTTTACTTACACGCAACGATGGATATTGATATGAAAAATTTTATGAAAGATGCTAAAATGTCGTTATCTGAAGAACAATTGAAGGAATTAAAAAATGCTGAAAATAATATGTATGAAGTGCTAGAAAAAGCACTCGATACTGCGATGCACATGGGAGAAATTCCGAAAGGAAACGCTAAATTTGTGGCTCATGCTTTCGTATCTTTATTATCAATTGGGAATTTTAAAGATGAAAATCACAATCCTATTCTGGCAAATATAGATGAATTAGCACAAGAAATCGTTTCTTTTTATTGGAATGGGTTAGGTCATTCATATTAAACTGATTTACTTTAATAAAAGAGCATGTTTAATTTTTTCAAACATGCTCTTTTATAATTTATTTATATACTAATAATCAGATTATACTTCAACGCCACTTAACAAAAAACTCCATTTTAACTTTACAAATTTTGAAGTTGAACATTTATATTCTCCTTACTTAATCCCCCATGGTAACAAACTACAGATTCAATATGTAAATTTAAATACTTCTTCAAAGCCTGCTTTGCTTCCTTAATATTTATAGTTGTTGGGGCGTGAATTCCTCCTAACATCCCATTCACACTATACATAGAGTCTCCTGCAATAAGAATTTTGCTTTGTTTCAAATATAAACTAATATGACCCGGAGTATGCCCTGGAGTATGAAGAATTAGTATTCCACCGCAATACGGAAGTTCTTGCCCGTCAATCACAGTATCACTCACTTTTCCTTTTGGGCGGTTCTCTACATTTCCGTCCTTCAATAAAGGTAAATCCCCCTCGATATATGGCTTATCTAGTTCGTGCGCATAAACTTTAATATTACTTCGACAGCGCTGCAACAATTCTGGCAGACTACCTATATGATCAATATCCTGATGCGTCAAAATCACGACTTTTAACTTATCAAATGATACCCCAACCTTTTCCATCTCTACTTGTATATCTTCAATTTGTCCTGGGAAACCCGTATCTATTAATACTGCCATTTCATCATCCCATAAAAGAATCGGATGAATAACAAATTCTTGAAATTCAAGTTGTAACATTTCTACTCCTTTAGCAATCTCCATACAGCCATTCTCCTTTATGTTGAAGTTTGAAAATATGTACAAGTAAACTGAAAATATAAAGTGAAACTTTAATCCGTGGGGTTTTACTACCCGACAAATAGCAGGATAAAGCACCTCTATCTTATAATATGTTTTGTCATCCCAATAGAGAATGCTTCAAACCCTATAGATTCATAGTAAGATTGCAATTTTTCTACACACATAAGTTGTGGAATAACCTTGTTTTGTTCACAGTGCTGGATTAATCGTTCCACTATTTCTTTTCCGATGCCACTAGACTGATATTTTGGCAATACACCAACTCCACAAATAATGCCTGTTATGACTCCATCTGATATGACACGCCCCATCCCTACTAACCTCTTATCATCAAAAACATAAATTGCATACCAACTTTGCTTACACATTCGTTCTAACTCGTTAACAGTTAATTTAAGAGAATTCCATTCTAAAGATTCGTATAAGGATAATAATCCATTAAAATCTGTAGGATGTTCACTTGTGTAGCGTATACTATTTTCCATGTAAATACTCCCTATTCTCTGGCTTGTTTATATTTCATAAAATTCCCATTATACAAATGTGATCGATGTAAAAATAACTAGAACAAACTTCAATAAGAAAGATAGAATTCCTTCTCAATATAAAATAAAAAGAAGTTATCTCACTTAAGATAACTTCTTTTATATAAGACTCTCATTATATTATCAACCAAAAAATATACAACTGCATACGATTAGCACAAACAAAACTAATAAACCATTTGAGAAATAACCCATTGAATACTACCCCTTTATTAAATTATGTAAAAGATTTTATCATAAAATGATTTACAACTTAATAACTGAAAAAGACATTGTATTCATTAGTTATATATGTTTAGTAATATTTTATTTTCGGTTATATTCTCGTTGCCTGAAAGTGCTTATCATACTCTTCTACTTCAGTTCATATAAGTTCAAAATATTAAATAATAAGTAAAAAAGACCTCCACCTTACGAGATCTTTTTTACTTATTTTCCAAATACACTAATTGATTCTTCCTCAATTACAAGTAAACAATTAGCATATTACATGATTTAATATCCCAATAGCCAATTCAACTCTATTAATTCGGTTCGACCTTAATATCCCCCTTTTATTCCAAAAACTCAATAATCGTTTCACATACTTTATCCATCTCCTCGATATCTGGGAAATGTCCACTATTTTCAAATATAACAAGTTTACCATTTTTCAATTGTCTCGTTATTCTATAACTCATTCCTACACCCGTGTTATAGTCATGCGCTCCAACTATGACACACGTATCAATTTCTAAACCTTTAATACGCTCAATAAGCGGTAAAGATGCTTTTGTTCCAAAAATAACTTTGCTCATCTTCCCTGTATTACTTAACTGACTTTCCTCCCAAAGACTCCGATTTAGCTTTGCAAATTCTTCATTTTTAAACAATAGTCGATCTACAGCTTTTGTATCAACTATACTCCAAACTTGATTATACCTTTCTTTTAAAGGAATTTCTGACTTACTTATTATCAATATTTGTTCTTTCATTTCCCCTTTCGTTACTTGTAGAAAACCTTCTATCTGCACAGTATACATATCATTAAAATCATCTAACGATGGTGCTTGTAATACCATTTGTTCAACATTTTTTGGATATTTCAAAGCATACTCTAAACAAAGTTGTCCACCAAAAGAATATCCTAACAAATTTATCTTCTCTACATGTAATTGCTTTCTTAATTTCTCTAAATCTTCGACTAGAGTATTGATTGAGTACTCACCGTCATCTTGTGGTGCCTCACTTCGTCCGCAACCTCTTTGTTCGTAATAAACTACAGTCATATTTCCTTCTAACTTCAAACCAAGCGTTCTTTCGAATACATAATGATTACCACCTGGACCACCATGTACTATAATAAGAGGGACTGTATTATGAGCTGTCCCTGCAACTTTACACCAATGCATAATCCCATTGATTTTCAAATAGTGTATACCATCTTGCAACATTAACTGATTCATTTATCCTCTCTCCTCATCGCTCACTTGTTACTATCTAAATGTATAAGTTCTGACCATTTACACTTTTTCCCTTTATATTCTTTAGACACTATCCTCATTTATATGAATAGCTTTCTTATTCAAAAATAGATTTTTAAAAATTCCTACTCCCACAATTAATAAACCTATACCAACTAATTTATTTACTTGTAATGGAATACTCTCCATTCCAAATAATCCAAATGTATCAATGCATAACGCAACAACCAATTGAGTAATAAGACTAATTAGCACTGTATATGCTGGACCTAAGCTCTTTATTGCACCCATTATGCAAATAATTAACCCGATGCCAAACAGTCCACTTACATAAAACAAATAATTTGTAGTATACACTTTAATGTTAATACTGTTTTCTGTAATGATATAAAATAGAATAGAACTAATGAGACCTATTCCAAGGACACATGTAGTCGTTAACCACTGTCCTACATTTTCATTTACTTTTGCATTAAAAACAGATTGTAAGCTAATTAATATTCCTGCTAATATAGCTAAACTAAATCCAATCAAAATCTACCCCTCCCTTTCATTGCTCATATATATTATCTTTAGCGACTTCCTTCATTCTAGAAAAATCTTTAATTACAATAACTCCATTACTCTTTTCAATTAATTTTTCATTATAAAATCTTTGTAATACCCGTATTATGTGCCTATAACTTACCCCTATAAAATCCGCAATACTCGTTACCGAAGTTGCATCCAAATCCTCTTTATACATATTCCCGTTACTATCTGTTGAAATTGAAAGCAAATAACTAGCTACACGTACTTCTACAGGATAAAGTAAATTAAGAGCAGTAAAACGAGTCGATATTTTTAATGTGTTCGCAATGTTTTCAAGCAAGAACTTTATAAATATAGGATCATGTAATAACTTGTTTCTAATAACCGTATTAGAAATAGAGATTGCTACAACATCTGAACAAGCCTCAACGACATTATGTGCTTTGCTATTTTGAATTAGTTCAATATCACCAACAATGGCCAATGGATTGATAAAGCGAAGAATTAGTTTCTTCCCTTCAGGTGTAATCGTATAAACTTTTACTTTACCTTTAACAACAAAATATAAACGATCCATTTCGTCATCTATATTGCAAATGAGCTCGCCTTTTTCAAAGTGATTTAATTGAAAATAAGCTGTATCTATTTCTGAAAAAACCTCGAGCGTTTTATTGGTTTTCAAATAATGCGTAATTAAACCTGATCTATCCTCCATATTCATTTCTCCTTTCATTTACATATTAAATACAACAATACCTATAATCATTATTATTGTTCCCACAATATGATATCTCTCCATCTGTATCTTTTTCATTTGAAATAATCCTTTCATCTCAATAAAAGTTGCTGTTAATAATTGAGCAACCATAAGTGTTCCCGCTGTTACTGTAACTCCCATTGCATGTATCGCTACTGTTTCTGCACAAATGATTAACCCACCAAGTGCACCAGCTACTAAATATATTTTTTTCACACTCTTTAAATCCGTTATTTTCTCTTCTTTCTTTAACAAAAATACAGTTGTTGCAATAATGAATCCAATTAAATGGGTTATAATACTCGTCGACCATATACCGATATGTGAACTAAGTTTCGCATTAAAGGTTCCTTGAAGTGTTATAAATATCCCCGCAAAAATAGCAAATATAATACCTTTCAAAAAATCATCTCCTCCTCCTTTATTTCTGACTTAATTAAAAACCATCATCCTATAATGGCAAAAGGACAAATGTCACATCACTATGAAAATAACTTGGAATGAACAAAAAAACACACCTCAAAAATGCGAGATGTGTTTTTATTATTTATATATAATGTTTTATAAATTAAAATTACGCTACATTAAAAGATTTCTTTTTCATAACAAACTTTGCAAATAAGAAACGTACAAGCGGTCCCATAATAATTAATTGTAATGGATATGCCATTATGAAATTTTTAATAAAAATCGTAAAATAAATGGAAACAAATGAATCTCCTTGTAGTCCACCATGTAAATACATCATAGCCATACCGAAAAATGACATAAAGAACACCATTCCAATTACCATAGTTGTCGCCATTGCAACGATAATATTTATTTTTTTAGATTTATCAAATGGCAATATGAATACAATTTTTTTCGCACAAGGTCCAACGATACATATTTCAATTAATAGTGCAATAATAAAGCCAATTAATAGTTCTAATGCAATCTCTTTAATATAAATTGGTCCTCCTGTTTCATTCATTAGTAAATTGTAAAACGTCATTACGATAACCATCCCAAGGCACATCATCATGCCAAATTGGAGGTTTTCCTTTCTTGTTGTTGGCAAATTTCATCATCCTTTCTCTTTGAGTCTTTGTCATTATATCGACATTGGAAACCCCTTCGTAAGTGAACATTTTGTGAACAAATTTAAAACGTTTTCATTTTTTCCTTTCTACTCAAATTCTCACTTTTACTTATAGAGGATATATATATCGCAATGTTGAATTACTAAATTTAACATTGCATTACACTATTACTAGGAGGATAACCATGAATGAAGCAGAATTTTACGCATATCACATCGTAACAAGGAAAAAAATGCATATCGGACAAATCATTCCTTTTAACAAAAATCAACACAATACTCTATATCACTTCTTTTTTGAAAGAGAACAATTAAATGCTAGTGGTGAAGATGGCATACAAATTTTAAATAAACACTATAAAAATAACGAATTACATATAAACAATGAAAATACTAAAGTAGTTATGAGTTATATGGATCAAACAATTAGAGCAGTTAGAGAAACAATTGTAGAAATGGTTAGACTACAAGAATTCCCTGAATACCCTTCCAGGTTATCTTGCTTATATGCTGCTAAAAGCTATGAGGATACTTTGAAATGGAGAGCGCTATTTGATTCTTACAATCGAGAAGTTTTACAGATTGTTAAACTACGAGTGATCGGAAGTTCTTTTGAAGGTGACGGGAATCTTCTACCGAAAGAAGATGGAATTCCTTTTTCTCAAAAAATCGAACAAGCTAGAGAGTATTGGAAAGGAAATATTAGAAATGATCTTCCTGAGTTACTGATTAATGGAGAAATTGAAGTGGTGGAAATTATTGATGACTTTTCCTCAATTCATATTTAATTTCTAACTAAATCATATAGGATGGAGATTACAATGAAGAAAAAAGTGTACTTCAATCATGATGGCGGTGTAGATGATTTAATTTCATTATTTTTATTACTTCAAATGGAAAACGTTGAGCTTACCGGTGTATCTGTTATCCCAGCAGACTGCTATTTAGAACCCGCAATGTCTGCCAGTCGTAAAATTATCGATCGCTTCGGCAAAGGTAATATTGCCGTAGCCGCTTCAAACTCTCGCGGGCAAAACCCGTTTCCGAAAGACTGGCGGATGCATGCATTTTATGTAGATGCTCTACCAATTTTAAATGAGTCTGGAAAAGTTGTAACACCCGTGGTGGCAAAACCCGCGCATCATCATTTAATAGAAACGCTTCTACAAACGGAAGGAAAAACAACTTTATTATTTACTGGGCCCCTAACTGACCTTGCTCGTGCATTATATGAAGCTCCCATAATCGAAGATAAAATTGAACGCCTCGTTTGGATGGGTGGTACATTTCTTAAAGCTGGCAATGTACATGAACCAGAGCATGATGGAACAGCTGAGTGGAATTCGTTTTGGGATCCTGAAGCAGTAGCTCGTGTATGGGATGCAAAAATTAAAATCGACTTAGTGACACTAGAAAGTACAAACCAAGTTCCGTTAACTATAAACATACGTGAACAGTGGGCAAAAGAGCGAAAGTATATTGGTATGGATTTCCTTGGTCAATGCTATGCAATGGTCCCTCCTCTCGTTCACTTCTCAACGAACTCTACTTACTATTTATGGGATGTACTAACTACCGCTTTTGTCGGAAACACTAGCCTTGCAAAAACTGAACGATTAATAGTATCGTTCATACATACGGACCAAGCCAAGGACGTACCGAAGAAACTACTGATGGACGACCTGTAAATGTCGTTTATGATGTAAAACATGATGTTTTCTTTGAATATATTACTGAATTAGCAAAGAAAGCTTCTACTTGAACCACTATCTATACGAAAAATAAATAGAATAAAATCACTTCAGACGATGAACCCCTATATTTAGAATTTAGTTGAAACTACATATTTAACTATTGAAAAGAGTATTGAATTAAATTTCAATACTCTTTTTGTGCAATTTAATTATATTGGATTAATGTAGTGTCTTATTGATTATTCATTTCATAACCATTGACAAAATACGTTATTGTTTCTAACTCATCTTCATTTAATTCTCTATCTAGTTCTTGTTTATACGCTGCCTTTATCTTCTCTTCATCACCTTTATGAGCTTCTGTATAAGTTCCTACTGTTTTTAACATACGAATCTCTTGTAAAAACTCCTCTCGATTTATCGCTTCCCCATGAGAGAGAATATATGTCTTAGCATCAAATTTCTCTAATTCATCTATCAATTTAAACGTTCTTTTCGTCGTATAGTTCCACTTCGAAGAAAAAATATCTGCATATATACAGTCTCCTAAAAATAATATCTTTTCTTCTTTCACGTAAATAACAACTGAATCATGTGCATGATCTCCGCCCACATGTTTTAACACGCATGTCACCTCACCAAGATCTAATTCCATTTGATCCTGGAACGTTAAGGCCGGAGGAATAATGTTAATATTTCTCGCTTTTTCTTCAAACTCTTTCTTGATGCAATCCGCACAAAATTCAATTTCAGTACCCTCTTTTACGCGTGCATCCAAAGCTTCATCTGTCCATTCATAAGAAACAAGTGTACGCATCTCTTTTTTCGTTTCAGAATGTGCAATAGACAATGCATCTTGTAGTACAGGCAATCCAAAAATATGATCCCAATGCCAATGGGTTAGTGCTACGAAATCTGGATTCGATACATTTTGTTCTTTTAACATTTCTAAAAATAATTGTGCATGTTCTTCTGAATTCCCTGCATCGATCATTAACGTTTTTTCTTTTCCAACAACCATTCCTAATATAGGTCTATCTGTTTCAGAAACAGGTGTCATATACCAAAATGAGTTTCCTATTTTTTTAATTTGTTGCATAACCAATTCCCCTTTTCATTTCCTCACTTAAGTTTAATATATAGATTATAACGAATCACTACTTTTTTCTCTATACTCAAACACAATTACTTGGACTAATCTAACTTTTCTTTTCGTAAGCTAAAAATAAGGGAATAGAATCGGAGTGTGATACTATGGAACGTTTATGGATCCCAATGATTGTAACATTTTTTTCGTTCGGTGGATTACTATTAGGCGGTGCTGTTGGAGTAGCAACACGCCAACTCATTGAAGAAAAGATGCATCGTTTATACGCATTATGTGGCGGTATTTTGTTTGGGTTATTGTCACTTGAAATTATTCCTGAAACATTTTCAAGCTATGAAATGATTGGACCTATACTTGGTATAGCTATCGGTATTTTAGTTATGGGCTTATTAGATAACTATTGTCACCATCCAATGATACATAAAAAAGATCAGCAAGCATGGCAAACCTTTCTTTTTCTCTCTTTCGCTATATTTATTCATAATATACCGAGTGGATTTGCGTTAGGTACAGCTTTTATAAATCATAATGACTCTGCCATTCCCTTTTTAATAGCAATCGTCGTTCACCATATTCCAGAAGGATTAGCTTTAATTATTCCATTTCTTTTTACAAAACATAAATATATTTCCTTTTTATTAACGACTTTATTACTTTCTCTTATTCTCGGTACTGGCACAGTTTTTGGCATTTTGATGGAAGGAAAAGCTCTTCACCTGCAAGGCCTCATTATGGGAAGTGCTATTGGTTCACTTGGATATGTCACAATTCATGAAATGCTTTGGAAAGCTAAGAAACAGCTCTCTTTCCTTACATTTCTAATGTGGGCAACTAGTGGTTTTTTACTAATAACAGTGTTCACTTTATTCGCTGGTCATCATTAAAGTTGCTAAAGTGAAACTTTTGTTCCTCCCACACTGATTCTTGGATTACAAATAACCAGATAAATTTTCTTATTTGTATATTTTCCCTTTTTATCCAAAACATAATGTTATCTACCTATTATAAGGAGGAACAATTATGTTTGGGAAAACAGCAGGTGAAGCATTAGTTGATTTATTAATTGACTGGGGAGTAGAACACATATACGGTATGCCTGGAGATTCCATCAATTCTATCATTGAAGCTTTAAGAAAAAAACAAGATCAAATTAAATTCATTCAAGTTCGCCATGAAGAAGCTGGTGCATTAGCAGCGGCTGCCTATGCAAAATTAACAGGAAAACTTGGCGTTTGTATGGCAATTGCAGGGCCTGGTGCTATTCATTTATTAAATGGTTTATATGATGCGAAACTCGATAAAGCCCCTGTTCTAGCAATTTCAGGTCAAGTAGAAACCGATTTACTTGGAACGGACTTTTTCCAAGAAGTAAATTTAGAAAGAATGTTTGATGATGTTGCGGTTTATAACCAGCGTATTATGTCAGCAGAGCAACTACCTGCCGTAGTGAATCAAGCAATTCGAATGGCTTATACGAAAAAAGGTGTATCCGTTCTTACTATTCCAGATGATGTCCCAAAATTCGAAGTGAAAAATGGTGCCCGTGTTACAAATACTTCTTTTACTTTGCCTGAGTTGTTTCCACAAAAAGAAGATTTAGATGCAGCGAAACTCGCAATAAATGAAGCGAAAAAGCCTGTGATTTTAGCTGGAAAAGGAACAAAACATGCGAGAGAATCTTTACTTGCATTGGCAGAACATATTGGTGCTCCAATCGTACTTACATTACCAGCTAAAGGAATTATTCCTGATGAACACCCTCTTTGTATTGGTGGATTAGGATTAATTGGAACGAAACCTTCTTATGAAGCAATGAAGCATGCAGATACTTTAATTATGGTCGGTACTTCTTATCCGTTCACCGGCTTCTTACCTGAAAAAGCAAAAACAATTCATATCGATACAGATCCTGCCCAAATCGGGAAACGTTATGCGACAGATATTGGTTTAGCTGGTGATGCTGATAAAACATTACGATGGTTAATTGAAAATGTTGAAGAACACACAGACCATTCCTTCTTAGAACATCACCAAGAAATGATGAAAAAGTGGGAAGAAAAATTACACGATCAAGAAGAAGACTCTTCCATTCCAATTAAACCACAACGCGTTATGCATGCTCTGCAGCAAGTAGCACATGATGACGCAATTCTATCAGTCGATGTCGGAAATGTAACAGTATGGACCGCAAGACACTTCCGTATGACAAACCAGCAATTTGTCATTTCTAGCTGGCTCGCAACACTTGGCTGCGGTTTACCTGGTGCACTTGCTGGAAAAATTGCTTTCCCGGATAAACAAGTATTTGCAGTTTGTGGTGATGGTGGATTTGGAATGACGATGAATGACTTCGTAACAGCTGTAAAATATAAATTACCAATCGTTGTCGTCGTATTAAACAATAATAAAATTGCGATGATTAAATTTGAACAAGAAGTTATGGGTAATATCGAATTCGAAACAGACTTAACGAACCCAGATTTCTCAAAATATGCAGAGGCGTGTGGAGGTATTGGATACCGTGTTGAGAATTTAGATGAGCTACTTCCCGCTTTCGAAAATGCAGTAAAACAAAATAAACCGTGTATTATTGATGTAGTTGTAGATGCTAACGAAGCACCAATGCCAGCAAAAATCACATTTGGTCAAGCCGCTGGTTATACGAAGCATATGATAAAAGAATTATTTGAAGAAGGTAAGATTGATTTACCTCCACTTTAAACGAAAAAAGATAGCTGAAAACAATTTGTCTTCAGCTATCTTTTTTTATTTTTGTATCTCTTTATAAAAAGAAAAGTCATTCATAGTTGGTTGTACTTAAGACTCTTATTTTTTATCAAGAGTCTTTTTATTTAATTTCGCTTCAGTTAATACTATGCATCTAAAAATCTTTATACATCTCGCTAACTATTTCAATTCTCTAAAGTTCGGATATACTTTATTTTATGAATGTATCGCACATCCACTTATAGAATTTTTCTTTCTCTTCAAATTGTGGATAATGAGCTGATTTCTCAAAAGTAATAAATTGTTTTTGATCTGCTTCTATCTTATCAAAATATGTTTTTGCTGCATGGAATGAAGTGTTATAGTCATATTTCCCCATAAGGCAATAAAACGGTAGCTTCATTTCAATCACCTTAGTAGGCAATGGATTTTTTTAATCCTTTTCTAATAAGACAGTTTGAGAATGTGATAATCCAACGTTATAACGAATTACGTCTAACAAGTTATATTCATTACAGAAAGATTTGAAAACATCTCGCATACACATTTTTATAAAAACACATGGAAAAGAGCCCTTGCTTTCAACACAAGGACTCTTTTCATAAACTATTTAGCTACCTCTTCTTTCGGCATTACCATACCTTTATAAAGTTGAACAGTTATCCAGTAATACATGAAATAAATGACTAAGAAGATTCCTATTGGCACCCACACTTTCACAAACGGGTCAACTAATATAAAGCTGAATAAGTTAAGCCCAACTAAAACGTGAGAAATGCCAATGATCGCTGGGAAGATAAATAAATACGAAATTTCTTTATATATACTTTTCGTTAACATACTACGTCTCACACCAATTTTTCGTAACATTTCATAACGGCGTACGTCGCGAGAAGCACCTGTTAATATTTTGAACATAAGGGAACTTGCCATCATTGCTAAAAAGGCAATTCCGAGGAAAAATCCCATAAACATTGTTCCGCTCATGAAGCTGTTCATAAACTGATAAATTGTCATTTTCGTAAATAAGTCTACCTTTTCACCTGTTTCTTTTTCAATTTGTGCTTTTTGTCTCTTGTCTATTTCGATCAATAACGGTTTATATTTTTTCATATCATCTACTTTTGCTAATGTTACAGTATGTTCTGTTCCTTGAATCCCTTTATAATGCTCTTCGTCTGCAATTCTTACTGGTTTTCCGCTAAATTGATTATGCGTAATTTGTATCTCTCTTACAACTGCGTCTTCCCAATCCTTTGGCATATGAGGGAATTTTGCTAATTCAGGAGCCTCTAAAGCTGAATATACAGGTTCAGTTAAAGGTTCAGTCACACGTTTGCGAACAGGCTCTTTTAAAGTTTTTGTATCAAAATGGTCTGAAACAAGTGGCGGTTTCGCAGTTAAGTCGTTACGTAAATAATAAACCGCTTCTCCATCTACTTTATATTTGTACTTGCTTTCTTCAACAATTTCCATTTCTTTTAAGGCAGCTTTGTCTTGATCATTCGGATCATGAATTACAACATCATATACACGAGAAAAGTCTGTCATAATACCTACATTTTTTTGGAACGCCATACCTGCCGTCATCGCACCTGCGCCTAATGCAATTAACATTGCTACAGTACCTAATACTCTCGATAAACTATTTACTCGAAAGCGCAGCTGTGCATATGTAAAACTATTTAGACCAGTTTCATTTCGTTTTTTATTCCCCTTAATTTTCATCACAAAAAACGGGAGTAATGAACTAAAGATAAAATATGTTCCAAGTGTTGTAACGATGGTTGCTATAATAAAACCTAATTCAGCATAAATTTTTACATTGATCATAAAATAGTACCCTGTACTTACTAGTAATACACCAAGTACTGTCATTATTATAATGCGAGTTTTACTTTTCTTCACTTCATCTAGTGTTTCATCTTCACGAATTAACTCTAATTCAGTTTTACGTAATAATCGGACACTGTTCATTAAGCCAGTAATGAAAAATAGTATTAAGAAGAAAATAGCTGTGACTAAAATTGCTGGTGTGTATACAGATGCATAACTACCTTTTGCTGAAATTTCCATTCCATTCATTAAAAAGTTTCCTGCTACACTTGCAAGTAACATCCCTACTAAAATACCGATAATAATACTGACAATCCCCATACCGAATGTTTCAATAAATAATAACTGTGCTACTTTTTTCTTTTTCGCACCAAGCATCATGTACATACCGAGTTCTTTTCTTCTTAACGTGAGTAAGAAAGAGTTGGCATATATAATATAAAATACAGTAATGAAAGATAATAGTATTGCACCTACCCAAAAGACGAGTCTAATACTACTAATTAGGCTATTATCTTTCGTAAATTCACTATTCATCGCCATCGTTTGGAACATGTAGAAAATACTAATACTAATAACGAGGCCAATAAGTAAAACCATATAATCTTTTAACATCTTTTTCATACTATGACGTGATAATTTAAATAACATAGTTTCGCCCCCTACTTAGACTCAGCAGCTGAGCCCATATGAGCGAGCACACCTAAAATGCCTTGATAGAAATTCTCTCTAGTGCCTTGACGATTTAATTCTTTATAAAGAAGACCATCTTGAATAAATAAAATACGCTCACAATAACTTGCACTAAATGCATCGTGTGTAACCATCAAAATACTTACATTATGATTTTCATGTAAATCTTGCATCGCTTCTAATAAACTTTTTGCGTTTTTACTATCAAGCGCACCTGTCGGTTCATCTGCTAATACAATTGCTGGATTATGTACTAAAGCTCTTGCCGCCGCTGTTCTTTGCTTTTGTCCTCCAGAAACAGCCGTCGGATATTTTGTTAAAATTTCGGTGATGCCTAATTTCTTCGCAACGTCATTTACCTTTCCAGTAATCTCACTTGACGGTACGCCTTGCAAAGAAAGTGGTAAAGCGATATTTTCATAAATTGATAAGTTTTCTAGAAGATTAAAATCTTGAAAAATGAAACCTAATTTTTGAGAGCGAAAATCAGATAACGCATTGCCCTTCATAGAAGTAATATTTGTACCAGCTATTGTCACACTACCACCTGTCGCTTGGTCAAGTGTACTTATCACATTAAGTAAAGTCGTTTTTCCAGAACCAGAAGGTCCCATGATCCCGACAAATTCTCCTTCTTTAATACTTAACGATACACCCCTTAATGCTTTTGACTGATTCTCATTTCTTTTCCCATACGTTTTTTCTACACTTTCTACAGTAACTACATTTGTTGACATCTCTTTCACTCCATCCCTTTTGTATAAAATTAATTTCTCACATATTTCTTATTATTTTGTCATGTAAATTCTTAAGAATTTTTTAATTATTCATTCAAGAAGAGTTACACCTGTAACATGAAACTTTTTCCTACTTCATATTCTCATTTTTCTACAACTCGTTCCCTCGATTTCGCTTACATTTACCTTACATTTTTGTAAGATAAAAAAGAAAACACACTAATTGCTAATAGTGTGTTTTCTTTACAATCAATATTTTCTATTCTTTATTTCCTCTTCAATACTAGCCGCAAATACATTTAAAGTAACCACTTCCGACTTCTCTTCCCCATATTTACGTACATTTACAGCTCCGTTCTCCATTTCCTTATCCCCAATAACAAGAATATAAGGAACTTTTTGCATTTGTGCTTCTCTTATTTTATATCCTAATTTTTCATCTCGCACATCTCGTTCGACACGAACACCAGCTTGTGCTAATTTATCCGCAACCTCATCTGCGTATTGTACATGAACTGCATTCGAAACTGGAATGACTTTCACCTGAACTGGTGCCACCCATGCCGGGAATGCACCTCCAAAGTGCTCAATTAATATTGCTAAGAAGCGATCTAATGACCCTAAAACTGCCCTGTGAATAACAACTGGTCTTTTCTTTTCATTATTTTCATCTATATAATTTAAATCAAATTTCTCTGGCATTTGGAAATCAAGCTGGATTGTTCCGCACTGGTGGCTTCTATTTAAAGCATCTTTAATATGAAAATCAATTTTCGGCCCGTAAAATGCACCGTCACCTTCATTTAGTCTATATTTATAATTTAGCGATTGTAATACATTTTCTAATGCCGCTTCTGCTTGCTCCCATAATTTATCATCACCCATTGAATCTTCTGGACGAGTAGAAAGCTCTACTTCATATTCGAATCCAAAAGTTTTATATACGTAATCAATTTGCGCCATTACTGATTTAATTTCATCTTCAATTTGTTTTGGAGTTACAAATAAATGTGCATCATCTTGGCAGAAAGTACGTACTCTTAATAATCCGTTTAACGCACCACTAAATTCATGACGATGTACTTGACCAAATTCACACATACGAATCGGTAATTCACGATAAGAATGCAATTTATTTTTAAACATAAGCATGTGCCCTGGGCAGTTCATCGGTTTTAATGCAAAACTTTTATTATCTACTTCAGAGAAATACATATTATCTTTATAATGTCCCCAGTGCCCTGATCTCTCCCATACTTCTTGGTTCATCATGAACGGAGTGCGTACTTCTTGATACTTATACTCTTTTTGAATTTCTCTTAAAAATGCTTCCAATTCGTTACGAATCATTTGTCCTTTCGGTAAATAAAACGGCATTCCCGGAGCCTCTTCAGAAAACATAAATAACTCAAGCTCACTGCCTAACTTACGATGATTTCTTTTTGCTGCTTCTTCAACGAAATGTAAATACTCTTCTAATTCTTTTTGAGAAGAGAATGCAACACCATATATGCGCTGAAGCACTTGGTTATTACTATCACCTCGCCAATATGCACCGGAAACGTGAGTTAATTGAAATGCTTTCAAATAACCTGTAGATGGTAAATGTGGTCCTCTACATAAATCTACAAATTCACCTTGTTTATATAGTGTTACACTTTCCCCACTAGGAATTGCTTCTAAAAGTTCTAATTTCAAGCGGTCGTTCATTTCTTGAAACAGTTTAGCTGCTTCTTCTCGAGAAACCTCAACTCGTTCTATCTTTATATTTTCATTTATGATCTTTTTCATTTCTTTTTCGATTTTTCGTAAATCTTCTATGTTTACACTACTTGGAAGATCCATATCATAATAAAATCCATTTTCAATAACAGGTCCTACTCCAAGATTTATATCACCATACAATCTTTTTACAGCTTGCGCTAAAATATGTGCCGCGGAGTGTCTTGCAATTTCTACCCCTTCATTTGAATCTATAGTAATGATTTCCACTTCCGCATTTTCTTCAATATTTCGGCGTAAATCATATAATCCATCATTTACTTTCCCCGCGACTGCTTTCTTTTTCAAACTACTGCTAATGGATCCAGCAATTTCTTCTAAAGTAACTCCATTTACAAATTCTTTAACGCTACCATCTGGAAATTTAATTTCAATCATTTGTTCTTTCATTTTTCATCTCTCCATTTCATAATAAAAAGCACACTCATCCCTAAAATAGGGACGAGCGTGCTTTTACCCGTGGTTCCACCCAGATTCCCATTGTAAATATACAATGGCTTCATTTACGGTAACGTCGTTTACACGGCACTAGATACTTCATTTCCCTAGTGCAGCTCTAAGGTGGTAAGTTTTTTTCTGCGTTAGGAAGTTCTCAGCTTTCCTTCCTTCTCTGTATAACCGGGTAAAATAACTCGTGTCCTTTTCTTCGCTTATTATGAAATTGAATGCAAAAAAGCATATTCATCCCTAAATATAGGGACGAATATGCTTATATCCGTGGTTCCACCCAGATTCCCATCACAAAAAAACATAATGGCTTCTTTTGCGATAACGTCGCATACACGGCACTAGATACTTCATTTCCCTAGTGCAGCTCTAAGGTGGTAAGTTATTTTTCTGCGTTAGGAAGTTCTCAGCTTTCCTTCCTTCTCTGTATAACCGGGTAAAATAACTCGTGTCCTTTTCTTTGCTTTTTGTAAAACATCCATTTATTGTTATTTAATATATCTTATTCATTTTATTTTTGCAAGTGTTTAAAAAAATTATTTATTTAATTTAAAAAAGCGAAACCAAATTTTTTTGGTTTCACTTCACAATTTTACCAATCTTGTGGTTCGTAATTTAAGTCTGCAAATAGACGTCTTTTCTCTTTCTTCGTTAAATCTCTCCACTGCCCAACTGGTAAATTATTCAATTCGATATTCATAATTCTCGTACGTTTTAACGTGTATACTTGATAACCTAAAGCTTCACACATACGGCGAATTTGGCGATTTAGCCCTTGTGTTAAAATAATTTGGAACTCATATTTTGATAACTGTGTAATCTCACAAGGAAGCGTTTTTGTCCCTAAAATTTTAACACCCGCTGCCATTTTCTCTAAGAAATCAGGTGTAATTGGCTTATCTACTGAAACGATATATTCTTTCTCATGTTTGTTTTCAGCACGTAAAATCTCATTAACAATATCGCCATCATTCGTTAACAAAATTAAACCGTCAGAGTCTTTATCAAGACGTCCAATGTGGCTAATTCGTAAAGGATGATTCACTAAATCAATAATATTACCTTTTACTGATTTTTCACTCGTACATGTAATACCTACTGGTTTATTTAAAGCGATATATACGTGATCTCGAGCAATTCGAAGCTGCTCTCCATTTACTCGTACATCATCCCCTGGGTTCACTTGGTCACCAATTTTTGCAACCTTACCGTTAATAATTACTCTTCTCTCATTAATTAGTTTATCCGCTCCACGTCGAGACGCTTTTCCAGCTTCACTAATAAATTTATTGATACGCAAATTAGGCACATCCTTTTCTAAAAAAAATTTCAAGCTCACACTGCTTCTACCGTACAATACAAAAGGGTAAGCCTCCTATTATAACTTAAATATATTAACATGAAAGGGTATATAACGTCTTCTATTAATTACTTGTTTATAAGAAAATATCTTTATTATACATTCATTTATGCACTTTTTCAGCGTTTAATATACAAGCCATTCTTCCTTACATACAGCTTGTTTTCCTTTTATCTCTTCTATCTCTTCATGAATATTAGCTAATTTATATAAATCTGTGAAAATCTCTTCCACATAATGTTGATGTGTCTTTTCATCTTTCCAATACGTTAACACTATGTAACGATTTTCATTTTTTAAAGACTTCCCAACTACTCCACCTAACATTCCTTTTGCTTTTTCCATTCCTTTATTCCAAATTGTTTCTTGCTTATGTAAAAAATGATTTTCCTTTTCCATCTTTACATCACATATAGCAACTCTTACGAATGATCCTTCTGTAACAACGTCTTTCAAATGCGTATCAGTTATATCATACAACGTTTGAAATAATTCAATTTCACATGCAAGAAACGTATCCTCTTGATTACTATTTAAATAAATTGTATCGTGAGCATCATTCATAAATGATTGATATGTACTTCTATCTTCCCATAAAGTAAATACACATGCCTCATCTTCATACCATCCACCAAATTGTCCATGAAAACCGTCTAGGTGCCGTATATCACGCCATTTTCCTTGCGCATTTGAAAACAATTCCTTTTTCTCTTCTTCCACCTTACAGTAGATTGTTTTTAGTAGCATTTTTAATTCCCCCTTTAGCATATAATTTATCTTCTTCTCACAATAATTAGTTCACATAATATTTTTATAATCATCCTAATACTTTTTATAGACATATAGAACTAATCATATTTATCACTACATCTATCAAAACATCTATCGAATTTAATTTCAAATGATTCAGAATAAAAAAAGATGTAACTCTTAATGAATTACATCTTTAGCTAATCTCCCTTATTCATCTTTTTCTCAAATACATAATACGTAATTTCTCCCGGATAATGTACTACTGCTACCTTCCGCTCCCCTTTTTTAAAACTAACAGTATGCCCGTTTTCCCCTAAGTTCTCCCATCCACTCGCCTTTGTAATTTGCATTACACTTATATATTGATAGTCCTCTTCCTTATCATCGTTAATATGGATTGCTGACATTGGCACTGGAAAATCTTTAATTTTAGATTCTTTATTCATAAATATGAATGCAATTAAACCAACTAATAACATAACCATTGAAATACTTGAAACTAGTTTTCTTCTATTCATTTTCACTAAAAACCCTCTTTTCTCACATATAACTTTCATCATTTTACTAACTTTAATTATTTATGTATAGAAAAGATATATTTTAAATCATTTCTAACCTATTTTCTCTACTTAAAACAACATTATTGTTATATATTATAATTATAAGTTTTTAAATTTTGGAGGCGTTACATATTGCAGAAATTACTTTTTACTAAATGGACAGTTGTTATTTCTATTTTCATCATTTTCGGTACGATTTTCTATGTTACTAATGTTAAAAATAACAACGAAAAAGCAACTGTAGAAACAGCGGATACAAAAACTTTCAAAACTAAATTACAACCTAAAATTAATGAATTGACTACTCATTATAATGACATCATCGAAAAAGATTGGTTACCTGCCTGGGAAGAGATTAACACGAATGGAGATTCAGTAAATCGAAATAAACTATTAGTTACAATGAGTGCTGTTTCCAAGCAGTACGAAACAATTATGAACAAAATAGACACGCTTAAAATTGAAGAAAATATAGCAGATATAGATATACAAAAACAACTAATTCAATTCACAACTCAGTTTAAATCCGCATCAAATTTCATGAAAAATGCAGCAAATTTAATTATAGACGGAGCAAATAACTCTACTCCAACCGATGAAACTATTGAAAAAACAAAACAAGCTTTAGGACTTGCGGATCAACATATTGTCATCGCTTTATCTACTTTAAATGAAGTTGAAGATAAATTAGGACTTACAAAAAAATAAAACTATTTACTATTTTAAAATAAAAAATGATTGCAATTCACAATTTGTATGTCTATAATGTTTTTATTGATTTACAATCAATGTGTTTATAAATTTTATAATTCGGATGAACCATTCAGGAGAAGGTCTATTGATCTACCGACGGGGCAAAAAGTTGTTATACCAGCTTTGAAACTCTCAGGTCTTGGTTACAAGTAGAACTGCATGGGGACGAATCTCTGGAGAGACTCCCTCTCGCTTTCATAGAGCGCGGAGGAAAACGAGCACCGAAGGAGCAAATCCGCTAATATAGCGGATAATCTCTCAGGTAAAAGGACAGAGACAAGCGAAAGAAAATGCCGATTTGTATCGGTTTATTTTTCTATCCCTTGTTTCTCCAGAGACCATTTCATTTACTTGAAGTGGTTTTTATTTTTTCTAAATAAAGGAGAATAAAGATGGAGACAGTAAGTAAAGTATTAGAACAAATGAATCAATACGTGTGGGGATTACCAACTTTGTTGCTACTCGTTGGAACAGGTATCATTCTCACAGTGCGTTTAAAAGGTTTACAGTTTAGTAAACTATTATACGCTCACAAACTAGCATTTAAAAAATCAGAAGATACCTCTTCTTCTGGAGATATTAGTCACTTCCAAGCACTTATGACAGCTATGGCCGCAACGATTGGTATGGGAAATATAGCCGGTGTTGCAACAGCTGTTACAATTGGCGGTCCTGGTGCAATATTTTGGATGTGGATTACCGCTTTATTCGGTATGGCAACAAAGTATGCCGAGGCAATACTTGCAGTGAAATACCGTGTTAGTAATGAAAATGGTGAATATTCAGGTGGACCAATGTATTATTTAGAGCGTGGTTTAGGTAAGAAATGGCTGGCAGTATTTTTCGCTATATTCGGCACAACTGCTTCTTTCGGTATTGGTAATATGGTGCAATCTAACTCAGTTGCAGAGGCAATGCGAATTAATTTCTCTTTCCCTCCTGCTTTAACTGGTATAGTAATGTCATTTTTAATCGCAATTGTTATTTTAGGCGGTGTAAAAAAAATTGGGAAAGTGACGGGATATGTCGTTCCTATTAAAGCTTTCTTTTATATAATTGCTGGTCTTATAATTATTTTCTATCACTACGACCAAATTCCAGAAGCATTTTTACTTATTTTTTCTGGTGCATTTAATGGTACAGCAGCTGCTGGTGGTTTTATTGGGGCAACAGTTGCATCAGCTATCCAAATCGGAATGGCGCGTGGTGTATTTGCGAACGAAGCTGGTTTAGGAAGTGCACCTATTGCCGCGGCGGCTGCAAAAACTGATTCGCCTGCAAAACAAGCTTTAGTTTCAATGACTGGTACTTTTCTAGATACGTTTATTGTATGTACAATTACAGGACTAGTATTAATTACTACAGGTGCTTGGAAATCTGGTAAAACTGGCGTTGAAGCTACAACACTTGCATTTCAATCTGTATTTGGTACTGCTGGTAGTATGATTCTCGGTATCGCAATTATTTTATTTGCCTACTCTACTATTTTAGGCTGGTCGTATTATGGAGAAAAATGTGTAGCTTATTTATTCGGAGAAAGTGCAGTTAAATATTATAAAGCAATCTTTATTGTTATGATTGCAATTGGTGCTAATTTAAAGCTAGGAATCGTATGGACATTTGCTGATATTGCAAATGGACTTATGGCAATTCCAAACTTGATTGGTCTAATTGGATTAAGTAGTATTGTTGTTGCTGAAACGAATCGCTTTTTACAAGCAGAGAAATTGAAAGAAAATAATAAAAACCAGGCAAGTTAATCTATGAAAAAGGAATGACTCATACATGATGAGCGTTCCTTTTTTCATCCCCTCTTTTACTTAATTACTATCATTAAAAATATATTTATATCAATATTTACTCCTTTTTATTCCTCCAAAAGTTTTTTACATAAATGTCATAAATCGTATGGTCTAACTATATAGTTGAAAAGGAATGTGACATTAAAGTGTCACTGAAAAACTCATCCAAGAAAAGGGAGGAAAAATCTTTTGAAAAACAAAATCATCGTTTTCCTATCTGTTTTGTCATTTATTATTGGTGGTTTCTTCTTTAACACGAATACTTCAAGCGCTGAAACATCATCTACTGATTACGTTCCTAACCAATTAATCGTTAAGTTCAAACAAAATGCATCTTTAAGTAATGTGCAATCTTTTCATAAATCTGTCGGAGCTAATGTCTTATCTAAAGATGATAAGTTAGGTTTTGAAGTCGTACAATTTTCAAAAGGTACTGTAAAAGAAAAAATAAAGAGCTATAAAAATAATCCAGATGTGGAATATGCAGAACCGAATTATTACGTTCACGCCTTTTGGACTCCAAACGACCCATATTTTAATAATCAATACGGGTTACAAAAGATTCAAGCTCCACAAGCTTGGGATAGCCAACGAAGTGATCCTGGTGTAAAAGTAGCTATTATTGATACAGGAGTTCAAGGCTCACACCCTGATCTGGCTTCGAAAGTAATTTACGGGCATGATTATGTTGATAACGACAATACATCTGATGATGGTAATGGTCATGGTACACATTGCGCTGGAATTACTGGAGCACTTACGAATAACAGCGTCGGAATTGCTGGTGTTGCCCCACAGACTTCAATTTATGCTGTCCGCGTATTAGATAATCAAGGAAGTGGTACTCTTGATGCTGTAGCGCAAGGTATTCGAGAAGCTGCTGATTCGGGTGCAAAAGTAATTAGTTTAAGTTTAGGAGCTCCAAATGGTGGTACTGCATTACAACAAGCCGTTCAATATGCATGGAATAAAGGCTCTGTTATAGTTGCAGCTGCTGGAAATGCTGGAAATACAAAAGCTAATTACCCTGCTTATTACAGCGAAGTAATTGCAGTTGCTTCTACAGATCAATCAGATAGAAAATCTTCATTCTCTACTTATGGTAGCTGGGTAGATGTTGCAGCACCAGGTTCAAATATATATTCAACATATAAAGGAAGCACGTATCAATCATTAAGTGGTACATCTATGGCAACACCTCATGTTGCAGGAGTCGCAGCTCTTTTAGCAAATCAAGGATATAGCAATACACAAATCCGCCAAATTATTGAGTCTACTACTGATAAAATTAGTGGTACAGGTACGTACTGGAAAAACGGTAGAGTCAATGCATATAAGGCTGTACAATACGCTAAGCAATTACAAGAAAATAAAGCTTCTTAAGAAAACTTTAATCAGTCGATCTACCATGAATGCAGAATAAAATAGAAGGAGAGACTTCTATAATTAAAGCCTCTCCTTCTTACAAACTATATTACTCTCCCTGCTTTTTAACCATATGTAAATACAGTACAAAATCCATCATTGTCGATGAATGACCAAGTTGACGGATCATCGCTGTTATATTTCCTCTATGGTATGTACCATGATTTACGACATGTTGCACTAATTCTAAAATCGAAGTTTCTAATTTCCCTACGTATGGATTCTCAATAACAAATACAGCATTCACATCTTGTATTGTAATTAAAAACTCTTTATATTGATTTGCCATGTTTTCAAACATTTTTTCTAATTCATGTAACGATTTAGTTTCAATTTGTTTTCGTAAATCTTCTCGGTCTTGTATTGCTTCATTCATACTTTTACCATGCAATATATGTAACCACACTTGGTCTGTAATATAAATATGCACAAAAGTATCCTTAATGGATGGGAATACACTCTGTATCTGCTCATTAAAAATTGTCTCATAGTTTGGTAACTCTTTTAATCGATTGAATAATCTAGTATTAGCCCAAGCATGGTAATCACACTGTTTTAATATATAATCTTTCAATTTATATTACCTCCTTATTGTATGAAACGAATGGTTTGTTTCTTCATTTCTGATTCTCTATCAGCCTTTGCAATCCCTTTTTCTTTCATTTCATGCTTATTTATCGTTTTATATTTTACATACGTATAAAATTCCGTTTGAAATGGAAATGGTGTAATCCGAATTGTTTCCTCGTCCACCCATTCAGCTTGAATAAGTTTCTCCTCTTTACTATTAAACATTTCTGTTCCTTCAAAACCATCTTTAAATAAATCAATTTCATCTTTCTTTTTGACACCAGGCTTATTCATACATACGTATAAAGAAAGTTCATCACAAAACTTTAATAATCTATAATGCTTATCGAACATCGCAAACTGTTCCTTTGTTAACGTTTTCAAAATTCTTTTTTGTCGTTCTAACTCATGTTTATAAAATGACATCATCTCTCCATCTTCCTCGTTTAGTGGAAATGATAAAAAATGTTTACTACAAAGCAATGCCCCGTATGGATTAGAATTTTCAATTTCATTCAAACCAATCGTATAAAAAACAAAACGTAATGGGCTTGGACAATCCATAAATGTATATGGAATATTTTTAGCATCATTCAAAATTGGTACTTTATCAAGCTCTATCCATCCTCTGTCATGCTCATATATTGCATCAACTGTTTCTTTTAAATATGTTTTATCTTCAAAAAAGTCTTCTTTTATATGCTTTGCAATCTCTCCAGCTAAAAAACCATGATCATGTTGACGAATTAAAATACTTTCCTTCTCATTTTTTTCACGAAAAATCATTCGTATACTCCCCCTCATCCTCATATTAAAGCTTTTTATATGCATCGATTCTTAATTAATCCCTAAATAATAGAAGGGATTCAGTCTCTTGCAACGAAATTAACATAATTATATAGTATTCTTTCTAATCATAGTGATAGCTTTATCTTTACTATCTATTATACTAAAACATTCATTCCAAAAATTTTTTTATGAGGTGAAAACATGAACAAAACAGAATTAATTAAAAACGTAGCTCAATCAGCTGATATTTCTCAAAAGGACGCTTCTGCAGCTGTACAATCCGTATTTGACACAATTGCTAATGCATTACAATCTGGAGATAAAGTTCAACTAATCGGGTTTGGAACTTTTGAAGTACGCGAAAGATCTGCTCGTACAGGACGTAATCCGCAAACTGGCGAAGAAATTCAAATCGCCGCTGGTAAAGTTCCTGCATTTAAAGCGGGTAAAGAATTAAAAGAAGCTGTTAAATAAAAACAAGAAACCAGCCTATAAAATGGCTGGTTTCTTGTTTTTATTTAAGCAATTGCTTTATATTCTCTGCATGATACACTTCACAAATATAAAATACACATTTGCAGTTACTTACAATTTGATACTTTCTAGTTGGATACACATTCGCTGTAACAGAACATCCATCAAACAATTCAATAATATTTCCAGATGGCTGATATCCTTCATATAATACGTTTCTTCTTACTTCCATCTTTTCTATGAGTTTTTCAACAGGAATATTTCCACTCTCTAATTCACTCTTTATTGCGTCCGGTAAAAACGAAGTGTCTGCAAAAATTAGATTTTCAGATAACACCTTTCCTTTATAACTAACATTAGATACACGGTAAAGAAATGTTCCATCTTTATCAAAGAAATTCTTTGCTTCTTTCGGAATGTACTGTCTACCAAGTGCCTCTTGTTCAAGAACATCAAACTGAACTGTATCATTTAAAAGCTTTTCTAAAGCATGAATGGATGATGTATCTCCAGAAAATAAAATATTTTTAATTGCTTGTACATTATAAGTGAATTCATTCTTTCTATTTTCCGCTACTAACATGAGGAACACCTCTTCTGTAATTTTTTTATTTAAGATTTAAAAGTGCTACCGCGTCTAATTGCGTAATTTCAGTCACTTCCTTACTGAATATTGCAACAGAAGCCCTATAATCTAAACTAGGCCTTACATCTTCCATCATTGTATTACTTGCTAACTCTTGTCTATCCTTAAAAACCAACAAGTTTGGAGGATCATTTGGAGCTGATACTGTAATATGTACTGGTGGAATCATTAGTCCTTCACCTGTCGCTTTCAGCACCGCTTCTTTTCGAGTCCAATATGTTAAAAAACCTTCTATTTTCTGTTCATTTGGCAGTTTCATAACTTGCGCTATTTCAATGTCTGTTAATACACCTTCTGCCATTTTCATAACATCTATACTTGGATTCATTTGTTCTACATCTATGCCAACAGGTGCAGATTTTGTAAATGCAACGACAACCCACTCACCTGAATGCGAAACGGATAATTGCGGCATACCTTCTGGTAATTGTGGTCTTCCATGCTGCAATTTACATACTGAGCACATTCGATCAATTGGTACTTGGACTGGTGACATAGAAAGTATCTTGCCGAGAACTAATCTACTTATTACGCAACCTATTATAAAACGAGCTCGATCTGCCGAATGATAATACGAATTTGCTTTCTCTCGCTCTATATCATTTAGTAAATTGTAATGCCATGATTGTAAATCCGAAATTCTTGCCCACCATATTTGACAATCATTCTCATTCAAAGTTGGAATAGAATCTACAACTTTACTTTCTATCATGTAAACTCTCCTTTATTCAACGAATATCAATTTTCATAAAAAAGCATACGTATATTGTTATTCATTGACAAGTACTTTCTCTTTTTCTGATACAGATAATGTTTTTTCTTTCTTCTTTGACATTACCTCTTTATCGGAAATACGTAAAGAAAATAGTAGTGCTATGAGCAAAAATATTGCTGACCCAATTAATGCTGCTTGATATGGTAAAAAATCGGATTGAACGTTATTACCTCCAAAACCAGCTAGTATACTAGCTAAAACCGCTACTCCTATTGCTGAACCTAGTCGATTTTGCACATTGAATATAGTAGTCGCTCTCCCCATAGAAGGCGGCGTGATATTGTTAAAGGCAGAAAATTGAACCGCACCGACAGATTGACCTAAGAAAATACCGATACCAAACAATAATGCCCGGATTTGCCACGGATTCGTATCGTGATTTACAAAACTCAATAAAACAAATATAACCGCCGTACATATTAATCCAATAGAAATTACCTTTCGAGCTCCTAATTTCTTATATGACCATGGTACAATTTGTGAAGAAATCATTAATCCAATCGCCTCTGGAAATGTCGTAAGTCCTGATTCCAGTGCAGAAACTCCTATCACATTTTGATACATAAGAGGAAAAACAAATAACATTCCTAATAAACCAGCTGATGAAAATAATGATATAATGCTCATCTTTCTAAAGACTGGTTCTTTTAATAAGCGTAAATCTAACATCGGTTGCTTTACTTTCAGTTCTACAATTATAAACAATGTAATGAATACACCCCCAGCTATCCCAGTACTCATAATTTCTGGAGAAATCCACCCTTTTGATGGTCCCTGGCTGAGTGCATATATGAGCATCGCAAATCCTGGTGCTGATAAAATAAAGCCGAGCGAATCAAAGCGACCAGCTGATTTTTCAACATGTTCTGCTAAAAATAGAAGTCCAAATAGCAATGCAACGATTCCAAACGGTAGATTAATATAAAATGCCCAACGCCAAGACATTTGATCTACAAAGAAACCACCGATGATAGGACCAATTGCTGGTGCTACAGCAATTGGAAGTATAATAAACCGGGAAATCTTCGGTCTTTCCTCTGGTGAAAATGTTCGAAATAACATCGCCATTCCAACCGGTGTTAAAAGCCCTCCGCCAGCACCTTGAATAATACGGAAAATATTCAATGAAGTAATATCGTTAGCCATTCCGCATAAAGCAGATGCAATTGTAAATACGAAAAGAGCAATTAAAAATACTCTTTTCGTACCAAAACGATCTCCTAACCAACCAGAAATCGGAAGGAAAACAGCTAAACTAACTAAATATCCAACATTCACCGTCCCCATTGCAGATGGAGGTACTTGTAGTTCTCTACTTATCGTTTGCAGTGCTACATTTACAATCGTTGCGTCCATCGCAGCCATAAACATCGCAGTTATATAAACGATACTTACAACTACTTTTGGATTTAGTTTTTCTTCCATTATCGTTTTCCTACTAATGTTTTTTCGCGAACTTGATTACCTTGTGGATTCAAATCTTTCCAGTTATATTCAACATATTCTAAGCAGCTCTGCCTACTAGCTTCTTCATATACGACATTCCAGCCAATAGGTACATCGAGAAAAGCAGGCCAGAGAGAATACTGGCCCTCCTCATTTATTAATACTTTATATGTGTAATTATCATTTTCAAATGGATTCGTCATACTCTACTTACCCCTTTCTTATTCTGCAAATATTTCGCTAATACTTGTCCAATTTCCGTAAGTGGACCTGGCTGACATAGATCTTTATGTCTACAATCAATATCGTGCTGCACAATTTGCCCATCTAAATAATTTAGCCACGTATTTGGAGAAATAGGATCAAACCAGTCTGGTATAACAGTAGATCTAAAGAATAAGATATCTCCGTTATAAACTTTCGGTACATATTTCCCTAACAACCCTACTGAATTTACATATGTTTCTTTCAAGTTCAATATAGTCTCTTCTTCAAGACTTGCTAATGCACTTCCATCTTTACGAAGGATTTCAACTGCACTTTCCATTGTAAGTGGTTTACCATCCATGTTATCTGGGTCATATCCGCCTAAAGCAAGTAATGCGATTAACGCTTCCTCTTCAGTAGGCGCTTCCGTATTCGGTAAGAAGTGTCCAGGATAAGAATCAAGCATAACGAGTAATTCTACTTCTTCCCCTTCATTTTGTAATTGCGCTGCCATTGCATGCACAACATTTCCTCCAAGCGACCAACCTAATAAACGATATGGTCCATGAGGCTGTACTTCACGAACGTGTTTCAAGTAATCCGCCGCCATCTCCTCTAAACTTTTTGGAAGTTCTTCATTTTTAGCGATACCACGTGCTTGTACACCATAGATTGGATAATCTGTTCCTAAAGATTTCATAAGTCCTGCATAGCACCAACTTAATCCACCTGCTGGATGTACACAAAATAGTGGTAATTGATCCCCGCTTGCTCGTAATGGAAGCAACACATCAAGTGCACTTTGACCATTCCCCATCTCAAGTCTTTCAGCTAACCCTGCAACAGTCGGTGCTGCAAATAAAGTGCCAATATTTAGTTCCACTCCAAGCGCCTCTTTCATGCGGCTCATAAGCTGCACTGCAAGGAGTGAATGGCCACCAAGATCAAAGAATCCGTCATCAATTCCAATTTGAGGTACACTTAGCACTTCTGTAAACAAGTCACATAACATTTCTTCTTGCGGTGTTCTTGGACCACGACTAGAAGATGATGCGATAAATTCTGGAGCTGGCAATGCCTTTCTATCTAATTTACCGTTTGGAGTTAAAGGTAACTCATTTACTACTACAAAAGCGTATGGAACCATATAATCTGGTAAACTACCACTAGCAAACTGACGCATTTCATTCGTATCAATCGCTTCATTATTTGATGCAACGATATAAGAAACTAACCGTTTATCCCCTGGTTGATCTTCCCGTACAATAACGACTACTTGCTCAACTTTAGGGTGCTTCATTATGACTGCTTCTATTTCTCCTAATTCAATTCGGAATCCACGAATTTTTATTTGATGATCTGCACGTCCTATATAATCTAGCGTCCCATCTTTACGCCAGCGAGCTAAGTCTCCTGTACGATACATTCTTGTACCTGGCTTTCCAAATGGATCTGCGATAAAGCGTTCAGCCGTTAATCCTGCTCTTCCTAAATATCCACGCGCAAGCCCTGCACCTGCAACATACATTTCTCCAACTACTCCAGGTGGCACTGGTTGTAAATAGTTGTCTAACACATACACTTTAAGGTCAGGTATACTGCACCCAATTAAACTATTTGCTCGTAAAGAGACGATAGTTTCATCTAATTCAATATAACTAACATGTACTGTCGTCTCCGTAATACCGTACATATTAATAAGCTTTGGTGCGTTATGAGGATGTCGACTATACCAATCTTCTAAGCGACTTAGCTCAAGTGCTTCTCCTCCAAAAACAACATATCGTAAAGATAATTTTTGGCCAATCTCTTCATTTTCACGATCTGCTTGCATCAATTGATAGAACGCTGATGGAGTTTGATTTAAAACCGTAACCTTTTCTTTAACAAGAAGCTGTAAAAATTCTTTCGGTGAGCGACTTACAGTATGTGGCACTACAACTAAACGCCCTCCGTATAATAAAGGTCCCCAAATTTCCCAAACAGAGAAATCAAAAGCGTATGAATGGAACATCGTCCAAACATCGTTTCCGTCAAACTGGAACCAATGATCAGTTGCTCCTAAAAGTCTTACTACATTTTGATGAGGTATCATAACGCCTTTCGGTCTACCCGTTGAGCCTGACGTATAAATAACGTAAGCAATATGTGATGGAGATAATGGCTTAATGCGTTCCACTTCATCAATATTTTCTTCACTATATTTCTCAACTTCTGCTATTACTTTTACATCATCAACTAAAACTTTTAGTGCCTCATCACATTCAATTTCCACTTCTGAATTCGTTAAAACACATGTTGGTTTCGCATCGTGTAGCATAAATGAAATGCGGTCTGCTGGGTAATCTGGATCTAACGGAAGATATCCAGCACCAGCTTTAAGAACAGCTAATAAGCTTACAACCATGTTTAATGATCTTGGCATCGCTAAAGCAACGAGTTGATCAGGACCAATCCCTTTTGCTATTAGGAATCGAGCTATTTTATTTGCTTTTCTATTTAACTCTTCATAAGTTAATTTCTTATCTTCAAAGACAACAGCAATAGAATTTGGATTTATATGAGCCTGCTTTTCAAATAATTGTGGCAATGTCATTTCTGGTGCAATTTGAAAACCACCATTCCACTTTTCTAACACTGTATTTTTCTCTGCTACAGTTAATATTTCTAATCTGCCAATTGATTGATCCGGATTTGTAGCTGCATCATCTAATAACAAAATGAATCGTTCTATTAGTTTTTGAACCGTTTCACGTTTATATAAATCGGTACTAAACTCTAGTAATCCATGTAAACCGTTCGGAGTACCATCAACCCCGTTACTCTCACTAATTTCAAATGTTAAATCAAATTTTGCAGAACCGACGCTTTGAATTTCAAGGCTCGCTTCTAAACCTGGTACATGAAACGTTGCTTCTGGTGTATTTTGAAAAGCTAACATAACTTGAAACAACGGGTGGCTGTTTCGAGTACGTACTGGATTTAACACTTCAACAAGCCTTTCAAATGGAACATCTTGATTTTCATAAGCTGCAAGATTTACCTGCTTCACTCTATTTAATAATTCTTTAAAACTTGGATCTCCTGACGTATTTGTACGTAACACTAATGTATTTACAAATAAACCAACAATATCTGAAAGTACATCATCATTTCTTCCAGCAATCGGACTTCCAATTGGTATATCAGTGCCTGCACCTAATCTTGTAAATAGTGCACTAAGCCCTGCTTGCAATACCATAAACAAACTAACTCCATTTTTACGTGCAAGCTCTACTAACCTACTATGCATACCTTCATCTATATGAAAATGAATTGTTTCCCCGCGGTAACTCGTCTCAATTGGACGCTGGAAATCTGTAGGTAACTCCATTTGGTCTGGTAAACCTTTAAGTTCTTCTTTCCAAAAATCTAATTGTGTTGAAATAAGACTCTCTGGTGTCGTTCCATCACCTAGCAATTGCTGTTGCCAAAGTGCATAATCCGCGTATTGAACTGGTAGTGTCTCCAGCTGAACTCTGTCACCTTGACATCGCGCTTTATACGCCGCTGTAAAATCTCTCGTTAACGGCTGTAATGACCAGCCATCACCTACAATATGATGTAATAAAATTAATAATACATGTTCGTTTTCACTCACTGTAAAAAGTTGTAAACGAACTGCCGGCTCAAAATCGAGGTTAAAGCTATATCTTACCGCCTCTGAAAGTACACTTTCTAATTCATCTTTACATGTATTAGTTATAACCATTTCTAGATTTAAGTTTTCCATATCTAAAATTCTCTGATAGGAACTACCTAATACGTTAGGGAAAATTGTTCTAAGTGTTTCATGTTTCTCAACTACATCATAAAAAGCACCTTGTAATGCTTCCCGATTCAATATTCCATTCATACGAATGACTAGCGGAATATTATAAGTAGGACTTGGACCTTCTAAACAATTTAAGAACCATAACCTGCGCTGTGCAAATGAAAGTGGAACTTCATTTGGCCTACTTGCTTTCTGAATAGCTGGTCTTGCACTTTTTGCATGGTTTAATTGTTTCGCCAGTTCGGCAACAGTTGGTGATTCAAATAGTTTCCCAATTCCTAATTCCACACTTAACGTTTCACGAATTCTTGCCATTAAACGAGATGCAAGAAGTGAATGTCCACCCATTTCAAAGAAATTATCATCAATGCTAATTCGAGAAACACCAAGTACTTCTGCAAATAAATCACATAATATTTCTTCTTTCGGATTTCTAGCAACCCTCTCATTGTCCATTCTATTAAAATCAGGAGCAGGTAATTTCTTTCTATCCACCTTACCATTTGGCGTTAATGGTAATTCTTCTAGCACAACAAATGCTGATGGTATCATATAATTCGCTAAACTTTCTGAAACATAAGAACGAATTTCTGAAAGATTAATCGGTTCCTTTTCTTCTGCAACGATATACGCAATGATGCGCTTATCATTTGGACGATCTTCTCGTACCATTACTATCGCTTGTTGAATATTTTTATGTCGTTGTAATACCGTTTCAATTTCAGCTAATTCAATTCGGAATCCACGAATTTTAATTTGATGATCTGCGCGACTAATGTACTCTAACGCACCATCACTACGCCATTTCACGAGATCTCCTGTACGGTACATGCGCTTCCCTGATTCTCCATAAGGATTTGCAATAAACCGTTCAGCTGTTAACTCCGGTTTTCCTAAATATCCGCTTGCAAGTCCCTCCCCTGCAATATATAATTCCCCAATAACTCCAGGTGGAACTGGTTGTAACCCTGCATCCAATACATACACTTCTGTATTGCAAATTGGCTTTCCAATAGGAGGTATACCCTTTTCACCTTCATCAATGTTCATGAAAGTAGACCAAATCGTAGTTTCAGTTGGTCCATATAAATTAGTTATTGAGCAACCTAATTCTTTTAATTTATTTGCTAAATGCTCTGGAAGAGCTTCACCACCAACAAGTATATTTAGCCCTTGTAGCTTCTCTGGATAATCAGTTACTAACGCCTGCCAAAGCGTCGGTGTAGCCTGCATAATGGTCACTCTTTCTTCTTGTAAAAGTGTCGTTAATGCTGATGGCTCTTGTATGTCTTCTTTTTGCGCAATTGTTAAACTTGCACCACTAATAAGAGGTAAATAAATTTCTAGAGCAGAAATATCAAACGCAAACGTTGTAACTGCTAATAAATGATCATTTTCATTTAATGAAAACTTTTGTTGCATAGCCATTAAAAAGTTACTTAAACCTCTCATAGGAACAATTACACCTTTTGGGTTTCCTGTTGAGCCTGAAGTATATATTGTATAGGCTGGGTTTAAAAGTGATACATCATTCTTACATGCTATATTCATACGAGAATATGTATGTAACGCTAGTTTCGTTTCTTCTTCATCTAATACAATTTTTTTCATATCATTTTCTATAACTAACTTAGATGAAACAGATGAATGTGTTATGATACAAACTGGTTTTGCATCATTTACTATATAATTAATTCTTTCTGCTGGGTATTCTGGATCTATTGGTAAATACGCTGCACCAGCCTTTAAGACTGCTAGCATACTAACTACCATTTCTATTGATCTAGGGAATACTAAAGCTACAAACTGGTTTGGTCGTATTCCTTCTTCTACTAAATAATGTGCTAGTTCATTCGCTCGTTCATTTAGCTCTTTATACGTAAGGTTTACACCGTCACAAGTAATGGCTAGTTTATTGGGATTTTTTTGCACTTGTTTTTCAAATGATATAGGCAGACTGATTAACTCATCGTCTTCCTTCGTTTCATTCCATTCCAATAAAACTTTATGATTTTCTTCAGGCAGAGTAATGTTTATTTTTCCAATCGACTCGTTTTTCTCATAATTATTTACTACTAATTCAAACAGATTCATAAATCTTTCTTTATGCAATGCTAGCTCCGCGCCATTATATACTTCAGGATTTGCATCAAAATGAATCATTAGCTCATTTTGATCAAAACGTTTATATACATTTATTGATAAATCATCGACAGGTCCTGCTGATAAATTATGCGTAATACCACGATTTCCAGCAAAATTTAGCCCGTAATCAAAAGGCATAACATTCACTAACGGTCCAAACAACCTTTGATTTTCACCTAGTAACTTTAAGTCTCTTCTTAATTCCTCATGACGGTATTTATAATGGCGACGTACATCTCGGATTTCTTTAGAAACTTGTTGCAATAATTCCGCAAGAGTTATATTTGGAGTTACTGTAATACGAAGTGGCACTAAATTCATTACCATACTTGGTGTATGAATAGATACCGAACCTAGACGTCCCATCATCGGTAAACCTAAAACAATATCATTTGCACCTGTTAACTTATGCATATAAATACTTGTTACAGCGACAATGAATTCCGGCCAACTTGTTAACGAAATATTGATATCTTCTAGTAAAGTTTTCGTGCTAGAACTAGATAAATAAGCTGTTTCTCGTGAAAATCCATTTGATGTTCTCGGTGCTCGCTCTGCCAAGCTTACAACTTCTGGTTCATCCGTAAATTTTTCTAACCAAAAAGTACGATCTTCCTGAAATTTTTTAGACTCACGATACTCAATATCTTCTTGCACGACTTTTGCAAGAGAACCAAATGGTTTTTCATTCTTGTTTGTTTCTTCTATAAGTGATGTATACTCATTCGCCACTTTTTGGCTAAGAAGTGAAAATCCATAGCCATCCATCACAATGTGATGGATGCGCTGATACCAAAAGAAACGATTATTTTCAACTTGAATAAGTGCTTCAGTAAATAATGTATCTTTTTTCAAATCGACTGGCATAGATAAATCATTTTTCATCCATACTTTAGCAGCTTCTTCAGGATTTTCTTCTTTACGAACGTCAATAAAATGCATATGAAACTGTGATTCTTCAATAACTTGCCATAGGCCAACTTCATCCTCCTCGAAGCGAACATGAAGTGCTTCTGCTTCCATTACAACTTTACGTACAGCTAATTCGAAAATTTCTTGATGAATATTTCCGTTTATTTCTACATATTCCCCAGTATTGTAAATTGGATTAAGCGGATCTAATTGTTGCGCAAACCACATACCAGACTGCGCAGATGATAACGAATGACGAATCTTTTGACTGTTAGGCATTCTTTACTACCCCTTTATTATGTAGTCTATTTGTTACAGCACCTGTGCTGTTTGTGAAGATAGTAAACTGTACCAACCTGCAACAGTTGGACGTTCTGCTAAATGTGCAAAAGTGATTTCTTTCCCTTCACGACGCCACTTCTCTACTAAACTCATAATTCTGACCGAATCAAGCCCTCTATTTAATAAGTCCTCATCAATATCAATACTCTCTACTGGCTCACGAAGTAGTTGTGCAACTAGTTCATGCACTTCCTGTATAGTGATTCCTTCACTCTCATCATCTTTTACACTTTGTAAATCGTTTAACAGTAGGTTTGTTGATGTCGTTACTGCACATCTATTAGATGCATACTCCAATGCTTGTTTATGATGCTCTAGTGAAAAATCAGCAACTGCATCTGCTACAAAGAACGGCTTTATACCATCCATAAATGCTTCACAAGCTGTTAAAAGGCATCCAATATGCGCATAAATACCGCAAATAATGAGTTGATCTCTTCCTTGTTCATTTAAAATTTCTAATAGATTTGTCTTTTTAAATGCACTATATCTCCATTTTGTGAGGAATATATCATCCTCATCAGGAGTAAGTTCATCAACAATTTTCTTTTTATCTGGTCCAGCAGGAATACCGTCACCCCAAAAGTCTTGTAATAAACCTCTTTGTTCTAACGTTTGTCCACCAGGTTGCGCTGTATAAACAACTGGTATACCAAGTTGTTTACATTTTTCTCTTATCATTTTAATATTTGAAATAAGTTCTACTTTTGGTGATTCTTTATCGCTATATGCATCAAGAAAATATTCTTGCATGTCATGAATTAAAAGTACTGCACGTTTCGGATCTGGTGTCCAATTCACTTTATTTTTTGGTAGTTCTGATTCAATTGGCATTTTATATACTGAAATAGATGGGATAGCCATCTAATCACTTCCTTCCGGTTTTTATTATTGTTTTACTGTAATAAGCTTTTCAGCAATGACTTTACGTAGTTCTTTTTTGCTGACTTTTCCGACTCCTGTTTGCGGGAATGCTTCAATAAATTCAATTCGATCTGGAATTTTATAAGCCGCTATACCACGTTCTCTTAAAAACATTTTTAATTCACTTACTGCTGGAACTTGTCCGCGAGCTATAACAAAAGCACAGGTGCGTTCACCTAAATAATCGTCAGGCATAGATACAATTGCTACGTCATGGACCGCATCGTGTGCTAATAGATGATTTTCAACTTCTTCCGCAGCAACTTTCTCACCACCGCGGTTAATTTGATCTTTATCTCTTCCTTCTACAATGATGTATCCTTGTTCATTTACTTTTACAAGATCACCTGTGCGATAAAAGCCATCCTTTGTAAATGATCGTGCATTATGCTCTTCGGCTTTATAGTAACCACGAATTGTATATGGACCTCTTGTTAATAAACTACCTACTTCGCCAGGTTGTACTTCGTTGTCATTTTCATCAACAACTCGTACTTCATCGAGTGCAGACATTGGTCTACCTTGTGTATAAATAATAAATTCTTCCGGATCATCTAATCTTGTATAGTTCACTAATCCTTCCGCCATACCGAACACTTGCTGTAACGTACATCCAAATGTAGGACGTATACGTTTTGCAACCTCAGCGCTAAACTTAGCACCACCTACTTGAATAACCTCTAGGCTTGATAGATCGGCATTACGAGAAGATGCAGCATCAAGCCAAATCATTGCTAATGGCGGAACGAGCGCTGTAATTGTAACTTTTTCTTTTTCGATAAGAGCAAAGGCCTCATCTGGACTACCACCAGTTGCCAATACCACTTTTCCACCCGCATAGAAAGTTCCAAATGTCCCTGGAGAACTCATTGGGTAATTGTGTGCTACTGGAAGAACTGCCATATAGACGCTTTCTGCATTCAAATTACAAATTTCAGCGCTAACACGTAAACTATAAATATAGTCATCATGTGTTCTAGGAATTAATTTAGAAAGACCTGTTGTGCCTCCTGATAATTGGAGAAATGCAACATCACTTGGCTGAACTTCTGGTAATGAGACGGGATCCATATACAGATCATTTATGTTCACAAACTCTTCTTCTTCTCCCACTACAATTACATGTTGTAAAGTTGGCACTTTCTCTTTCACTTCTCTTGCTAATTTTCGATAATCAAAACCGAGAGCCTTATCTGAAATAACGTAAGCGCTCGCCTCGCCAAACTCACAAAAATAACTAATTTCACTGCTTCGATGTGAAGGTAGTGCAAAGACAGGAAGCGCTCCAATTCGAAATAGTGCAAAACATATTTCGAAAAACTCGATAATGTTAGGTAACTGGATTACAACTCTGTCCTCTTTCTTTATTCCTAAATTGAGTAAACCTGCTGCTAAACGATCTACCTTTTTATTAAGTTCACTATATGTTATATGCTTCTTACCACTTACAACCGCGATTCGATCTCCATATTTCTCAGCCCGCTCTCTTAACACTCCTCCAAATGTTTCACCAAGCCAACATCCTGCTTCTCGGTAACGATCGGCAAATTCTTTTGGCCATTCTGTATAACCTACTAGCATTCTTTCTTCCCCCTATTTTTCATTAAGTGAACTATCTCTTAACCCTAAAGCTTTTAGCATTGTTTGGAACTTAGCTGATGTTTCTGCTAATTCATCTTCTGGTTTTGACTCAGCAACAACTCCAGCTCCTGCATATAAACGAAGTGTATTTTCTTGTACTTCAGCACAACGAATTGTAACAATCCATTCTCCATCTCCATTTAAATCGCTCCATCCTAGCATTCCTGTAAAGAACTCGCGGTCAAATGGCTCAATATGCTGTATAGCTTCTCTTGCTTTTTCCATCGGAGTTCCGCAAACTGCTGGCGTAGGATGAAGGGCAATTGCTAATTGTAAAGAAGAAGTATTTGGATCCTTAAGTTCACCTTTCACTTCTGTAGACAAATGCCACATCGCCTCACTATGAATAACTGATGGCTTTTCTGGAACATGTAATGTATGACAATACGGACGAAGTGCAGCGGCAACCGCTTCAACTACTACCGCATGTTCATGTAAATCTTTTGGCGAAGAAAGTAATTCCTCTGCTCTTCTTTTATCTTCTACTGGGTCCTCACTACGTGGCCTTGAACCAGCTAACGGGTTAGAAATAACTTGCATACCATTACGTGAAACAAGTAATTCAGGGCTTGCTCCAATTAGCGTCTTACTGTTCTCTTTTTCATCTTTCGGTAAATTTACAGCAAATGTATAACCATGCTTATTATGCTCTGCTAATTCTCGCAGAAGTTTTTGCTTATCAATCTTTTCGGAAGATTTAACATCTAACGATCTAGATAGAACGATTTTCTTTAAATCACCGTCCTGTATTTTTTCAATTCCTTGCTTCACACCATTCATATAAACTTCAGGGTCTGGCACTGGTGTCATTTCAAATGTTACATTCTCATTTGTTTCAAGCTGATTTGTTGTATCCAATTGTAAACGCTCAGAAATTCTGCTATATTCTGGTACGATGAGTTGGACTTCTTTTCTACGATCAAATGGCAAAGCACCCACAACGATAGGATTTGGATTTCCAGCTTGTTTCGCATTACTTAATGTCGCTTGCACAAGCTCTGGGAAACTTTCAATTTCACGATGCTTTACTGTAGTAAACTCTCCTTCTGCTAATATCGTTCGAGTTGGTGAAGCGAAAAAGAATGAAGATTCAGTCTTATAATCTTCTAAAAGTTTTTCTGACAATTCCTTTACAGCTATATGTTCATTCATAATATAATAACCTCCTGAATTTTTATTAAACTCCTAACGTAGCACCACCATCAACACATAAATTGTGCATTGTAATATGACTTGCTCTATCTGAGGCTAAAAATAACACTGCTTCAGCAACTTCTGAAGGTTGTGCAATTTTTTGTAATGGAATTCCGAGTCTATATGTATTTTGAGAACCAGCAATTATATTTTTAGCTCCATTCTCATCAGCCCATAGTAATCTTTGCATCTCAGTTTCAGTAGAACCTGGAGAAACTAAGTTGCAGCGTATATTGTATGCCGCAAGCTCTAGTCCTAAACATTTCATAAACATCGTCGTTGCGGCCTTTGACGCAGCATACGCAGCCATCTCCATTCTTGGCGTATTTGCCGCATTTGAACCGACTGTAACAATTGCCCCCGATTTTCTTAACATCATATTTTTACTTACCGCTCGGGACATATTGAAAACCCCTGTAGTATTTACAGAGAATGTTTTAGTCCAATCTTCATCACTTAACGAATGAATTGGTCCCATACGTAAAACCCCTGCAACATTTATTAAAATATCTATTGGCGCTATTTCATTTGCAATATGATTTACCATGTCTTCAACAGCGGCGCTATCACTCACATCTAAACGAAACGTTTTCATACGTGTATTGTTTAATTCATTTTGATTTAAGAGTACATTTAACCCCTCTTCATTTTGATCAACCGCAATAACTGTGGCTCCTCTTTCTAAAAACATTTTGGCAACGACACTGCCTATGCCTTGTGCTGCACCTGTTACTAAAACTGTTTTCCCATCAAATTCCCCTAAGTTCATTTTCTCTATCCTTTCACATAAACATTAATTTCATTAAGTAACATCAATGATATTGATTTTCATTATCAGTTGTGTTGTAAAAAATAATACACTTACTAAACTAATTGGTCAAGTGCGCATTACTTTAAAATCCATTTTATTGATAATGTTTTTCATTTACCATCTCACACCGAAATGATAATGTTTCTCAATAAACTTGTCAATCTTTTTTTATTTTTCAGATAAACCATTTTAATGCTTCTTAATAAAATCATATGTAAACGCATTAAAAGTACTTATATTATAAATAAAATTCAAAGTCCTCTTTTTAAAATTGAAAAAACTAAACTAGAGATACGTTCATTTACAATGCTTTATAAAAAACTCAAGTATATATTTTCTCAATATTTTTCTGAAAATATATCTTACAAATACTAATGAATGTCTTCTTTATCATTTAAGATTTAATATATATTTCGAATACGATGTATCAATTTATTATATTCCAAATGGGTATTCCACTCACTTTTACATCTATAAAAATCTCAAAAGTAATTTAACCTTGTTAAAATAACTCATAAAAAAGCATCCTAATTAATAGAATAGGATGCTTTTTCGTAATCATAGTGTTATAGAAGATTTGTATACTTATGCTACGCTACGATACTCTTCTTCTTTTTCTTTTTTCTGCTTAGGTGCTTGAATTAAAATTGCGATAATGAATGACACGACACATAATACACCTATTACCATGAACGTTGGTTTGAATCCACCTAGAAGTGCACCGATAAAGGAACCTGCAAGCGCCCCAAATCCAAATCCTTGATACACAATTCCGTAGTTCTTACTATGGTTTTTCATACCGAAGAAATCACCAACAATAGCTGGGAAAATAGTGATATTTCCACCAAAGCAAAACGCTACACTTGCTACACATACGAAGTAAATACCATAATTTAAATCTACAAAACTTAGAACTAAGACTGAACTCGCCATAACAACAAAAGTACCAGTAACGATTTTTAAACGCCCAATTTTATCCGATAACGGTCCTAAAATGATACGACCTAATGTATTGAAGATTGCAACCATAGCCACCGCATTAGCAGCTGTTGCTGCGCTAAGTCCTACAAGTTGAACACCAATGTCTTTTACCATACCAATTAAGTATAAGCCACTCATACATGATGTAAATAACATGATAAATAATAAGTATACTTGTTTTGTGCCTAACATTTCTTTCGTTGTGTATTCCTCAGTTTTTGTTTCATGAACTGCTCCTTGATCTGCAGCTTGATAGATTAAACAAGCACCAATTACAATCATAGCTGTAACAATTAAACCCCAGTATATAAATGCTTGGGATACACCAACTGATTCAATCAACTGTGCGTTAACGTATTTAAAGATTAAGCTACCTGAACCATATGCAGAGACAGAAATACCAGCAATTAAACCTTTACGCTCTGGAAACCACTTTATTAAATTTGATAGTGAAGTGATATATGCTGTACCATCTGCATAACCTACAACAACTCCCGCTAGTACATAAAGTAATATTAATGAGGATGCTTGTGAGCTAAGTATTAATCCTAGTCCTAATGCTAATCCAGCTATCATAATAAGTTTACGAAGTCCCCATTTTTCTTGCAATTTACTCGCAAATAAAGTTGAAAATGCTAAAGAAAGACTAGTAATTGAGAAAGTTATCGCAACAGCGTTAAGACTCCAACCGTATTTACTAACTAAAGGCTGATTGAATAAACTCCATGTATATATCGTCCCAAGCCCCATTTGTACTATAACTGTGCCAAGGACAACAAGCCATGGATTAACAGTTGATTTTTTCATACCTTTCCGCCTCCTCTTTCTATTTCAATGCTATTCGCTAAATTTACTTTTTTTATGTTCATTTTGGTCACCTCTTTTGATTTGACACCTTCATTGTATAAGATGTTTTTGTTTATGTAAGCACTTACAAGATAGAGCGTCAAAAACATGGAATCAGTTACAAAAAACGAAGGATGAAATACAAAAAACTACTGATTAAATACAATAGAAAAATCTTTTATACTTCAATCCACCTTATTTTTTATAAAATCACAAATTTTTTTCCAATAAATAAAACTAAATATTCACTAATATATCTATCCGTGGTTTAATATATATAATAAAAAAATATTTCTGTCTTTAATGAGGAGGTACTATGAAAGCAAACGTAGGGGATACTATACTTTTTCAACGAAATAATTTAAAGATTACAGGATCTGTATTAAAACTTTATACTGAATCGGTCTTAGTTGAAATTACAAATGTAAGCGGTGGTACTTTTGAATT